>JAGVEP010000383.1 GCA_020058145.1 Phycisphaerae bacterium
CTCAGCTAACTGCGCCTGCGCGCGTCGGCCCACCACACCCCCGCGTCCACCGCCGGCCCCTCGCCACGCCACTTGGTTCGTCACCGCTGGCAAGTCCACCGCACGCTGGACACGCGCGGCGCCGTTCGGTAGCCTGCGCCGCCGAAGCCTTTTCGCGGTCACGGCTTCGGCAATTCGGCGTGGCACATGGTGCGGAGTTCGGTTTTTCTTGGCAGCGTGCTCACGCTGTCCGGTTGGCTCTGGCCGCCGGCGCTGGCGGCTGAGCCCACGACGCAGCCGACCACGACTCCGTCTCAGCCCGCACCGACGCCCGACACGCAGCCCACCACCACCGAGGTCCGGCGACTGAACCTCCTGGCGCTCCGCGAATTGATCTTCGACCTCGGCTTCCAGGGCGTGTACGACGAACGCGGCGTGCGTGCCGAGCGCCACGGGCTGTACGAGCCGGGCTATCGGCAGCTTAACCGCGCGAGCCGCCTGGAAGAAACTGTCGGCGCGCGCGCCAGTGGCGAGCTGTTCGGTCCCGAGTGGCTGCTCTTCGACGCCGCCGCCCGTTGGGGTCTGTCGCAGGACTGGTACGGCGAGCTGGGCACCGTGCCCGAGCGCAACGACCGCCCGCACGGCGACCTGCTGCAATATGACATAAACGTGCAGGCCCTGCCGCGCGGCAAGGTTTCCGCCGACGCGTATGCCCAGAAGCTCGACACCCGCGTGCCGCGGATGTTCCTGCCCAGCCTGGACCGCTCGCTGGAGCGCTACGGGACCGACGTCTTCTTGAACGATGCCACCTTCCCGATGCGCGTCAGCTTCGAGCACGTCTGGGACGAGTTGTTCAGCCGCACGGGAAACGACGACGACGACGAACGCCGCGGCGCCGACACGTTCCGTTACGAGGGCACCTGGCAGCCCAGCCGCAATCAGTCGCTGCGGATCGAGTACGAGTACAGCGACCGGCACGAGTTGTACTCCGGCAGCCGCAAGCGCTTCGACACGACGCGGAACTACCTGGCGCTCAATCACATTCTGCGGTTTGGCGCGGATGATAAGAGTTCTTGGGAAACGCTGGCCCGGTTCCAGGACGAAGCCGGCGAACTCAGCCGCGACAACACCGAGTTCTCCACGCGGCTGCGGCTCCAGCACACCAAGCAGCTTGCCACCAACTACGCGCTGCAATACCTCCGCGACGCGTTTCAGCGGCTGCACACAGAGTCGTACCGCGGCGAACTCGGGGCCTCGTACCAGCCGCTTGACGCCCTCACGTTCTCGGGCCAGGTCTACGGCCTCCAGCAGCAGGCCGACCAGAATGCCGACTTCTACGAATGGGGCGGCCTGGCGAGCGCCGCGTTCGCGAAGGACAACGCGCTGGGCCGGCTTTCGGCCAACTTGTCCTTCAATCACAGCAGCACGGAAACGCGCAATGGCGACCGGCGCGGCATCGTCATTGCCGAAGCGGTCACGCTGAGCGACCCGCTGTCGTCGTTCCTGGCGCATACCGACGTGAATCCGCTGACCCTGATCGTCACGGACGCAAACCGCACGCGGACCTACCTGCCGATCCGCGACTATCTCGCACTCCGGATCGGCCGCTACACGGCGTTGCAGCGCGTGCCGACCGGGGCGATCACCGACAAAGAAACGGTGCTCGTCAGCTATACGTATGACGTCTTCGACGACTATGGCGTCCGTCGCGACCGGGTCGACTTTCGGCTGCAGCAGGATTTCAAGTTCGGCCTTACGCCGTACTACGCCGGCTCCATGCAGGACGAGGTGCTCGACGGGGCGCGCTTTCTGCCGTATCGCGATCGGCAGGTCAATCGCCACCGCCTCGGGGCGACGTATCGGCAGAAGCGCTGGTCCGCGGGTCTCGAATACGAGTACAACGACGACGGGATCGACCCGTACCAGGCCGTCCACGGCAACGGCGATATCGTGCTGCTCCAGCGCGCGGCGCACCAGCTCAACGCGAAGGCGACGCTGTCACAATTCTGGTTCCGCGGGCAGGACGGCTCGTTCGGCAGCGACCCGCTGCTGGGCCGCGACACGTTTTTGATGGATATCGGCGGCGACTACCGTTTTCTGCTCGCCCGCAACCTCGAAGGCAACGCCGCCGTCATGTACCGCTACGAGAACGACACGCTCAACGGCGTGACCAACGGCGTCGACCTGACGACCGCGCTGGACTACAAGCTCGGCTATTTCACGCTCCGGTTTGAAGCCGAGTATGACTTGCTGTCGTTACCCGGATCGCGCGACAACGGGTTCTCGTTCTGGGTGAAGCTGCGGCGGGATATCCCGGTCATTGAGAAAAAGGAGGGGCGATGAACCGGCGTACTGGTGTGGCACACGTTGGTGTGGCACATGTTGGTGTGGCACATGTTGGTGTGGCACATGTTGGTGTGGCACCGGCTAATAGCCGGTGGCGTGGAGCACAGGCTATTAGCCTGTGCCACACTCTGGTGTTACTGCTGGCCACGCTGGTAGGTTGCGCCGCGCCGCCCGGGCCGATCTTTCCCGGCGTCAACCCGCCGATCGCGTGGCCGGCGCCGCCCGACACACCGCGGATTCGCTATATCGGCGCGCTGCACGGCGAGGCGAGTCTGGGTATCCAGCCGACGGGCTGGGAAGCCGTGCGGGCCGCCCTCGGCGGACCCAGGCCACAGGTCGCGTTCTCGCATCCCGCGGCGATTGCGGTCGCTGGCGAGCGGATCTTCGTGGCCGACACGGGCCTCGGCGCCGTCCACCTGCTGGATTTGGCCGCGCGACAGTACAAACTCCTCCGCGGCGCGCCCGCGGACCCGCTGCGCGTGCCGATCGGCTTGACCATCAGCGCGGGTCAGCTTGTGGTGGTCGATCGCGGGCGGGCGGCGATTGACCTGTTCGATCTGGACGGGAATTGGCGAACGACGCGCCGCTGGCCGGAGGTCACCGCTCCGGTCGCCGTGGCCTGGGATCAACAGAAACGCACGCTGTGGATCGCCGACGCGGCCGCGCATGCGTGCTTCGTGGTCGCTGACTTGCAAACGGTGTCCGGACGCCTGGGCGACCGCGGCACCGCGCCGGGGCAGTTCAATTTTCCGACCGCGCTCGCGTGGCAGCCAATGGTCGGCCTCGTGGTGGCGGATGCGATGAACTTCCGCGTCCAGGTGTTCGACACCGCCGGACAGCCGATGGCGGTCTTCGGCCGCAAAGGCGACGCGGCGGGCTGCTTTGCCCGCCCGCGCGGGGTGGCGGTCGATTCCGAGGGCCACATCTACGTGGCGGACAATCAGTTCGAGAATATTCAGGTTTTTGATGCCGCCGGGCGCCTTTTGCTCGCGTTTGGCGAAGAAGGCGACAGACCCGGCCAATTCTCGCTGCCCGCGGGTATTACGATCGACGCCCAGGATCGCATCTGGGTCGCGGACAGTTACAATCGGCGGGTGCAGGTGTTCCAGTACGTCGCGGAGAAGGGCTGATGAGAGCAGGCACGCAGGCACGAAGGCACGCAGGCACGAAGGGACACCCCCTTCCTCACTCCGCGCTCTATGTCCTCGGCGTCCTTTGCGCTCTCTGCGTCTCTGCGGTTACCGGTCTTGCTGATGACCGCGTGATCAACTCTAAGCACGACCTGTCGCGCTTTGGGCCGGGGCCGGCGCGGGCCGTGGACGAGAACGAAGTCTGCATCTTCTGTCACACGCCCCACAACGCGAGCCCGGAAGCGCCGCTGTGGAATCGGCACAGCCCGACCAGTTACTACCGCATTTATCGCAGCCGCACGCTTCAGGCGCGCGTGACGCAGCCCGGCCCGGCGAGCAAGCTGTGTCTGAGCTGCCACGACGGCAGCATCGCGCTGGGCCTCACGCTCGACCGCCCGCTGACCGACCCGATCCCGATGACGCAGACGTATATGCCGATCGGTTCGGACTTGACCAGCGACCTCTCCGACGACCACCCGATCGGCTTCCGCTACGACCGCACGCTCGCCAACCGCGATCATGAGCTGCGCTCGCCACAACTCGTCGATCACCGCCTGCCGCTCGGCGCGCGCGGCGAACTCGAGTGCACCGCCTGCCACGACCCGCACAACAACGAGCTCGGCAATTTCCTGCGCATCACCGAGCGCGAAGGCGTACTCTGCACCACGTGCCACCAACTCGACGGGTGGCGGCTCAGCGCACATGCCCTCAGTCCGATGACCGTGCCGCTGACAGTCACCGCGGGGCAACAACTGCCCTATCGCTCGATGGCCGACAACGCCTGCCGCGCGTGCCACGTCCCGCACAGCGCCCCGCGGCGCGAACACCTGCTCTACCAGCGGCCCTCGGAGCTGTGTATCACGTGTCACGACGGCCAGATTACGCCGGTCATCAACCAGCGCTCGGGCCACCGCATCAACCGGTTGTTTGAGCAGACGCGACCGCCGGAACAGCGGCTGCACGTCTCGCGTTTTGTCGAGTGTACGGACTGTCACAACCCGCACGCGGTCGCCAAGAACGTGTTTGAGGGTCCGCTGAACTTCGCCGCTCGAGGTCCGCTGGTTCCGCCCGCACTGGAGCAAGTCCCCGGCGTCACCATCGCCGGCGTGCCCATCGAGCGGTCCGTTTTCTACTACGAAGTCTGTTTCCGCTGTCACTCCGACCGGCCGGTGCCCATCCGCAAGCGCACGCCGCGGCAGCAGGATGATTTCGGCAACATCCGCCGGCAGTTCCTGCCGACGGCGGCCTCGGCCCACCCCGTGGCGTTCCCCGCGCGGGGCACCAACGAGGTGCCAAGCCTGCGACCCGAGCTGCGCACGCGGCGATTCATCAGTTGTCAGGACTGCCACAACAACCCGGACGCGGTCGATGGCGGGCTGCTCGCCGAGGGTCCGCACGGGTCGCGCTACGACCATTTACTGGTCGCGCGCTACGAAACCCGCGATTACACGATCGAGACCAGCCAGGCCTACGACTTGTGCTACCGCTGCCACGACCGCACGTCTTTGCTCAATGACGAGAGCTTTCCGCTCCACCGCCGGCACGTGGTCCGCGGCCGAGTTTCGTGCAGTGCGTGCCACACGGCTCACGGCGTGAGCGGCGACTCGACCCGGCACGGGCATCTGATCAATTTCGACGTGTCAATCGTTGGCGGGCAGCGGCAGTACCTCGACACGGGCCGCTTCAGCGGCAGTTGCACGCTGACGTGCCATGGCGTGCAGCACGTGAATTTTGTGTACGGGAAGTAGCGTTGTGCCGTAAGCACGCAGGTCTGGCTATCCGCCGTCGCTCAGCACCTCGACGAAGAGGTCGATATCGTCGGGATTGACCACACCGTCTCCGTTCAGGTCGCCGTTGAGGATGTTGCAGAACGGATAGGCGGCGGCATATCCCGCCGGGTTGTTCAGTGCCAGTAAAAAGGGATTGATGTCGTCGAAATTAATCAGGCCGTCGCAGTTCAGATCGTCCGCGACCACGATCGGCAGCGCGTAGGTGTAAATGTCGCCGCCATTGCCGGTGATGTTCGCATGCACGTGCTTGCAGCCGACCAGCAGGTACTCACCGCTGCGCGTCATGTCCAGGTCAAACGGGGAACCGGGTGAAGTGATTCCGCCCACGCGGATGAGTTCCCGGTCGAAAATCTGCGTTTGCGGGTGGATCATGTTCTGTGTGCCCCACGAAACGACGGCCATGATTCGCCCATCGCCGGACATCTCGGCCCGCTGCACAGTATCCTGGTACGCGCCGCTGCCCTGCGTCGTGATGCGGTGCAATTCGACGCCCTGGGTGAGGTCCGCCAGGCGATACGTCAGGCGCAGATATCCGCCGATGTAGTTGTGGCTGACCAGGAACAGGGAGTCGCCGTTGGCCGACAGGGCGATGCCGTAGCCAAACCACTCGCCCGACTCCGACCCGTGATAGATCTGGCTCCACGCGCCGCCGGTGTCGCGGTAAACGTGGTAGTCGAATCCGCCGGCGGCTGCGACGGTTCCGTCTCTCGAAAGGCGGGCCGTTCCGCCGCTGCCGCTGACGTTGAACGAGAACAACGATCCGAGATCGCCGGTCTCGACGATCTCGGTGGTCGCACCTTCCGTCAGCGCGGCCCGCGTCGCGTCATCGCTCAACTCTACCGCGCTCACGTACTGGTTGATCACGCGCCGTTTCAGTTCCGCGCCCGTCGCGCCGTCGAGCACTACCACCAGGCTTTGCGCCGTCCCGCTCATCTGGGCCGCGGCCAGCACGAGGTGTCCGTCGGCCGCCACGTCCACCGCTTTCATCCCCAGGTTCACGTACGGCGCCTCGAACGGGTAGTCCCAGAGCTCCGGGACCGGCGCCCGGCTATCGCGGTCGAACGCGCGTAAGAGGGCGCCCGTACTCGCCGCGCGCGTGCTGAGCACGCACAACGAAACGTCTTCGGCCGAAGCGACCGCGACCACGTCCGGATTTTCGGACATGCTGAACTCCCAGATCGGTGTGTTGTTGCCCACCGTGTGGAAGTACGACAGCCGTTCGTAGTTCAGGTTTTCCCCCACCCAGCTTTCGTTCGTCGTGTCGGACATCACGACGCTTGCCGGGATCGAGGCGGCCACGTTCAGGGTCCAAACGATGCCCGCATTACGCGGTCCGGGCATGATTGGTGGCACCGCGGATACCGGCCCGACCCATGTCTCGACCCACGCGCCGTTGGCATCCACATGTGCGATTTGCTGTACGCCCTGCCCCAAGCTGCCGAGTGCACCCGCCCCCAGCACCAGCACACCCGCCCAGAGGCACAGAAACCCAGGGTGCTTCGACATTTCCAACTCCTTTTTGCACGAGACTCGTCGTTCGACGGCCCGTGACATTCATCTTACGCTTACCCCGTGCTCCATTACAAGCAAGGCCCGACGTGCTGAAAAGGCAAAAGCTGTAGTCCGAAATTGTGGCGAAAAGCTCGCCGTCCGAGCCTCAGGCGCGAGCCTGGGGTCCGCGCAGCGCGCTCCGCGGAAAACCCCACGCTGGCGCATGGGGCTCGGACAGGAGGCGCGCCGCGCAGGGCGGCTACCACAGTTTTCGACTACCCCCAAGGCAAACGCCGCGCCATGCGGCGCGGCGTAGTACGAGAACCGCCCCCAACGAGATTCGAACTCGTGTTACCGGCATGAAAAGCCGATGTCCTAGGCCTCTAGACGATGGGGGCTCGCCGGTCGGCTCAAGTCGCGTGATGGTAGGGTTCGAATTGTCGGCCGTCAATGCGGCGTTTGCAGGGCGCGGGCAGTGGGTGTAGTCCAAAACTGTGGCGGAAAGCTCGCCGTCCGAGCCTCAGGCGCGAGCCTGTGGTCCGCGCAGCGCGCTCCGCGGAAAACCCCACGCTGGCGCGTGGGGCTCGGACGGGAGGCTCGCTGCGCGGGGCGGCTACCACAGTTTCGGACTACACCCCGGTCAGTGCCGCGTCGTCCGCGCACTGGTCGAAACCCAGCCCGGTCGATTATGCTCTCAAATTGCTGTCGGCGCTGGGCGAGTCACGCCGCGCGGAAACCCTCGACATGACTGCGATCCACCGCGAACGGGAGTAACAGGTGATGAAGAACGAACTTCTGCTGGGCGATGAGGCGGTCGGACTCGGTGCGCTCCATGCCCGCATCGGCGGGGCCTTTTCGTACCCCGGCACGCCGGCCACCGAGATATTCGAGTACATCGAGGGGTATGCCCGGAAGACCGGCCGCGTGTCTGCCCGCTGGTCCGCTAACGAAAAAGTGGCCTACGAAGAGGCCCTCGGCATGTCCTACGCCGGCCGGCGGGCGCTCGTTTCGATGAAACACGTCGGTTTGAATGTCGCCGCCGACCCGTTCATGAACTCGGCCCTCACCGGCGTAAACGGCGGGCTCGTCGTGGTCGTCGCCGACGATCCCGGCATGCACTCGTCGCAGAACGAGCAGGACAGCCGCTACTACGGCGAGTTTGCCCAGATTCCGGTGCTCGAACCCGCCAATCAGCAGGAAGCGTATGACCTCACGCGCGAGGCCTTCGACCTTTCGGAGAAGTTTGGCCTGCCGGTGCTCGTCCGGATCGTCACCCGGCTGGCACACAGCCGCGCCAGCGTACGGGTCGACCCACCGCCGGAGGGGCAGGCGGAGGACCCCCCCCTGCCGCGGCCTGATCCGAACAACTGGACGCTGGTGCCGTCGAACGCACGGCGGCGTTTCCGGCGGCTGCTGGATATGCAGCCGGTGCTGCTGGAATGGTCCAACAAATCGCCGCGCAATGAGATGACGCTGGCCGGGAAACGCGGCATTATCGCGGCGGGGCTGGCGTACAACTATGTGCGCGAGGCGCTCGGCGCCGACGGCGACTGCTCGCTGCTGTGGATCGCGACCTACCCCCTGCCGACCGACCGCATTCGCGCCCTGGTCGATCACTGCGACGAAATCTACGTGATTGAAGAGGGCTACCCCTTCATCGAAAAGCGGCTGGGCGGCTTGCTCGGGCTGCCAGGCAAGGCCTTGCACGGCAAGCTCAGTGGCGACTTGCCGCTGGATGGTGAGTTGACGCCGGACTCGGTCGCGGTCGCGCTCGGACGCGCGTATTCCGTCGTGACGCCGCCGGTCGCGGACCTGACGAACCGCCCCCCGGCGCTGTGCCGCGGGTGTCCGCACGCGGACACGTTCAAGGCGATCATCGACGCGACGGCGAAGTACCCGGAGGCGATTCTGTTCAGCGACATCGGCTGCTACACGCTCGGCGTGCTGCCGCCTTACCGGGCGGTGCAGTCGTGCGTGGATATGGGCTCGTCGATCGCGATGGCGCACGGCGCGGCGCAAGCGGGGGTCTTTCCGGTGCTGTGTACGATCGGGGATTCGACGTTCGCGCACTCGGGCATGACGCCGCTGATCGGCGCGGCCCGGGCAGACGCCGACATAACCGTTCTTATCCTGGACAACGCGACCGTGGCCATGACGGGGGGGCAGGGCACGATGGCGGCCGGCCAGGAGTTGCTCGACCTGCTCCTCGGCCTGGGCGTCCCGAAGGAACACCTGCACGTAATCGAGCCGGTGGCGAAGAACCACGCGGCGAATGTGGACACCGTGGCGCGCGCCCTAAACCACCGTGGACTCGACGTAATCGTCGCGCAGCGCGCGTGCGTTCAGACCAAACGCCAGACGGTGCTGGCGAAACCGGCGACGCAGCCGGCGTGTGCGAGTTGTGGATAGGCACGGAGGCACGCAGGCACGGAGGCACGCAGGGCAGGCAATTCGGCGGGCAGTGCCCGCCCTACAGAGGAACTGAGAACTCGCATGGAACAGAATCTCATTCTCGCCGGGGTCGGCGGACAAGGCATCCTCTCCATCGCCCGCGCGATCTCCAGCGCCGCGCTGCGCCGCAACCTGCACCTCAAGCAAGCCGAGCTGCACGGGATGTCGCAGCGCGGCGGTGCGGTGCAGTCGCACCTGCGCATCGCCGACCATGAGTTGTTCAGCGACCTGGTGCCGGTCGGACAGGCCGATCTCATCTTCTCGGTCGAACCGCTGGAGGCGCTGCGCTATGTGCAGTATCTGAATGACAAGGGCGTGCTGATCGTCAGCACCAACGCCTTCGTGAACATCGAGAACTACCCGGCGATCGAGCAGGTGCTCGATCGCATCGCCGGGTTTCCGCGGCACGTTTTGCTGGATGCCGACCGGCTGGCCAAGGCGGCGGGCTCGGTGCTGGCGGCAAACATCGTGACCCTGGGGGCCGGGTCCTTGTTCTTGTCGCTCGAAACACAGGAGCTCGAGGAGGCGGTGGCCGAGATGTTCGCCGCCAAGGGCGAGAAGATCATCAACATCAACCGCCGCGCGTTCCGGATGGGCCGCAGCGCGGCGGCGGCGTATCGCGACGGGCTGCAGCGCGGC
>JAGVEP010000410.1 GCA_020058145.1 Phycisphaerae bacterium
GCGGCCCGCAGGCCACGCGCCAGCCGCGCCAGCCGCAGCGGACTGCCGCCGCGCTGGTGATCCGTAACCAGCAAGATCACACGCATGTTGTGCGGTTCCCGCCTTCCAGGACGCGCCGCAGATGACCGTCGCACGCTGCCAGCCGGCGGCGCGCTTCGTCGCCCGTCACTCCCAGGCGCTGCATGACGATGGCGGTTTTGACATGCCAGTCCGCTTCTGCCAGCAGCGCCGCGGCCGGCTCGCGGGCCAACCCGGTGGCGGCCATTGTGATGCGCAAGGCCCGGTCGGTGAGTTTCGCGCAGCCGCGGGCGTTCACGTCCACCATCAGGTTGCCGTGGACTTTGCCGAGCCGCACCATGACCAGCGTGCTGATCGTGTTGAGTACCATCTTGGTCGCCAGGCCGGCCTTCAGCCGCGTCGAGCCGCTAATCACCTCCGGACCGGTGAGCACGCGGATCGATACATCCGCTTCGTCAGCGACCACGTCCGGCGGAACGCAGGCGAAAAAGAGCGTCGCCGCGCCGCGCTCGCGTGCCCGCCGCAAGGCGCCGTGTACAAACGGCGTCGTGCCTCCGGTGGTGATTCCGAAGACGGTGTCGCTCGTGCCGGCGCCAACCCGGTCGATCTCCGCGGCGCCGGCGGCCGGATTGTCCTCGCAGTGCTCGGCGCTGCGTTTGAGCGCCGCGTCGCCACCGGCGAGAATCCCCAGCACTCTCTGCGGGTCCACCAGAAACGTCGGGGGACACTCGGCCGCATCGAGCACGCCGAGCCGGCCGCTCGTGCCGGCACCGACATAAATCAGTCGCCCGCCGCGCTCGAAACCCGCCACAATCAGCTCAATCGCCGCCAGAATCGCGTCTTTCGCCGCGGCCACGGCGTCCGCGATGCGCCGATCCTCGGCGTTCATCACGTCAAACGCCTGCGCCAGCGGCAGAGCATCGAGCTCCGCCGAAGCGGCGTTGATTTGCTCGGTCGGCAAGTGTCCGCGATCGATCATGCTGCTTGCTGGCCGGTCTTGCGGCCGCCGTAGTCTGGGTAGGACCGCACCCGCGACTCAACGGCAGGATAGCGGCCGGTTTCGGCGTGGTCCAACCGGCCCCCGTTACTTCGTCAGGCCGGCCGCGTGCAGGACGAGCAGCAGGCCGGTGACATCGGTTTCGCCAAAGCTGCCGAGTTCGTGGCTGTCGAGGTCGAGCACGCCCCAGCAAGTGCCATCCGGCGCACAGACCGGCACGACCACTTCGGATTGATCGCGCGGATCGCAGGCGACGTAATTCACCCCCAGTTCGCGGACATCCGCCACAACCAGCGGCCGGCGTTGCGTGAACGCCTGGCCACACGCCCCGTGCAGCCCGATCGGCGAGCAGGCCGGTTTGTCACGGCGCGGCCCAAGCACGAGTTCATCGTTCCCCTCGTGAAGGTAGAAGCCGACCCAGGACATACCGGCGTCCTTCAGCCCATCCCAGAGCGCGTCAACGACGGCCTGCATCCGCTGCCGGTGATCGTCGCCCGGCTTGAACTGAGCGGCGATCGATTCATACCTGCGGTTCATGCGAATACGTCCGGCCGCTCGCCGGCGCGAAAACACCACACACATCCGGACTTGGTACTACCGCGAGAGCAGCACCACAAACGGGTTGATATCGTCGAAGTCAACCAGGCCATCGCCGTTGCAGTCGCCGTGGTTAAAGTGGCAATCCGGGTACGCGGCTGCATACGCAGCCGGGTCCGAAATTGCAAGAACGAACGGGTTGATGTCGTCGAAGTCAACCCACCCGTTGCAGTCCATGTCGCCGCGCAACCCCGTGCAGGGGCTGTTGAAAACGTGTACGTTCGGCGTGGTCAGATCGAGCAGTAACTGCGTCGGGTCCATGCCGCTGAGGCTGCCCACGCCGCCAAAATACCACTCGTTAGCGCGGAAGACGCCCTGATTGCCGGAGTTCCACGGCGGCATTCGATAGGAGTAGCCACGTGTAAATTCCCACGGCTGGCCGGTACCATCGACCCCAAACTGGCCGTAGATGTCGAGCAAGTTCGAGCCGTCGGCGGTGTCGGTGAGGATGAAGCGCTCGTCTCCGAGGCCAAAGGTGAAATTCGTCTGCAAGTCCGGCGTGCGGTTGTAAATGATGTTGTACGCACCCGTGCAGGCGCCGCTGGCGGCGGACACGATCACGTAGGAGTAGCCGGCGGGGATGGTAATTCCGGTCAAAACGACGTCCACCGTGACATCCGAGCTGCTGCCACTCTGGACGATCACGCCGCCGGCGGGGAAGGTGAATGGGTTGCTGCCAGTATTGGTGACCTCGATCCAGCGCGGGCAGTTGCCGCTCTCGTCGCCCTGCACGACCTCGCTGATGATCACACACGCGGGTTGTGGTGTCAGGCAGGGGTTCGGGTTGCAGACCGTACCGGGACCCTGGAATTGACCGAACGCCGCGAGGCAGGCCGATTCGACCATGATTTGGCACGTTTCCCCGAGGCAGCAGGCCCCGGGCGTCTCGCACGGGCCGTAAGCGGACAGGTCATCCGGGTTGAAATCGGATGGCAGTCCGTTGCCGCGCGACAGGCCGACGAGACCATCGGTGGCGGCGACCGCCAGCCAGGTCAGGTGAATCGCGCCGCTCGCGAACATCTCAATCTGGAACGTGTTCTGATTCGACGTGCCGTATTCCGGCACCTGCCACCAAGTCACGGCGATGCGGTCGGCGAGTTGCTTCCAGCTCACCGTGCCGCCCGTGGCGGGATTCAGGTCATCGAACAGCGCCGAGACGCGTGGCCGATCGAAATGGGCGGCGAGGCTTTCGTTGTAGGTACCGTCGCCGGAGCCAAAGGTGATGCTGCCGTTGGAATTCACATAGGCGGTCGTATGCGCGGTGCCATAGAGCAGGACCGCCGGTGCGCAGGTAATCTGGAGGTAGTTGTCGTCGCCGAGCGCCAGGGTCGTGCCGCCGTTCGGGTCCGTGGGTAGCGCCGTCGCCGGCGCCCCGCACATCCGGTAGCCGTTGGCCGACCCGTCTGGAATGAAGAAGAGCGTATTGCTGGACAGGTCGAAATTGCCGCCGCCGGCGCCGAACAGTTGCGTGAAATAGTCGCCCTGATCCTGCGTAGTGAAGCTGAATGGGGCCGAGAAGTCACTCGCGGTGCAGTTGTTGCGCGCACGGACGTGCCAGTAGTACGTGGTAAGCCGGTCGAGCTCGGTACCCACCGTCGCCGTCGGCTGCGTCACCGTGGCGTTCCAGGTGAGCTGCGTGAAGTTCGGCGAGGTGGACAGCTCGACGTCATAGTCCTTGGCGTTGGCCGCTGCTTGCCACGTCAGGGTCGGGAAGCGCGCCACGTTCGTCGCACCGTTCGTGGGACTGAGTAAGGTCGGCACCGCGGGATTCCCGCTGGAGATGGACAGATGGACGGACGCGCTCGCCTGCCGTGACGCCGACGTGCCGGTGATCGTGAGGTCATACTCGCCGACCATGCCAGCCCCGAGGTTGCCGACCGTGAGTACCGAGCTGAACGGAGGTGCGAGGTTGTTCTGGGTGAAACTGAGCGTGCTCCCCGCGGGTGCACCGCTGACCGTAAGGGAAACCGCTTCCTGGAAGCCGCCGAGAGGCTGGATGTTGACGTTGTAGTATGCGGCCGTCGCCGGCGGTGCGCACACCTCATCCGTAGGCGGTGCCGCCGTCAGCGCAAAACCGGCCGGACGAGGCAGTTGCAGCGCCGGGTCGCCCAGCAACACGAATTCCTCAAAGAAATTGCGGATCACGTCCAGGTTTTGCGTCGGTAGACCGTTCGGATCGGCCGGCAGACCGTACTCAAGCTTGAACAGGTGCAGCGCCCGCTGCCAGGCCGGGCTCACCCGCCAGATGTTCTCTCCGAAGATGGCCGTGAAGAACGTCTTCTCGAGAATTCCCGAGGGCAACCAGGCGTCGGCGCTGCCCCAGTAGATGTAATTGGAAGCCGAGAGGTAAGCGACGGCGCCCTTGTTAGCCTCGCGAATCCACGTCTCGCCGAAGCACTCGCCGCTCTCGAAGCGTGCCGTGTTGCAGGACCAGCCGAAGACCAGCGGATACAAGCCGGTGTTGGTCAGGGCCCGGACGTTGCTCTGGTCAAAGGCGGGGCCCCACCAGCCGGAGGAGCCGCTGTGCCCCATATACGTCACGAAAAGGCAACCCGTGTTTACCGCGTTGGTCACATCGGTGGTGTTCCCGCCCTGGGCCTGATAGATTTTCACCGGGATGTAGTCATTGGGTGTTAAATACGTGGAGGCCACCCAGTCGTCCGTGGGTTCGGCCGTACCGTAGGTGTCGGAATTCGCCAGGAGCGCCACCCGCTTTACGTAGTCCGGGTTGGAAAACGTGCCGGATTCTACCAGGATGGTTTTATCTACGACGGTTTGGAGTTCGGCCGCGGAACTGATGGCAAAACGCCCGATGGCGATTTCCGGGAACCAATCGTCACCTGCGTCCATGCAGGCGTAGTAGAGGTCCGTGGAGGCGGCCTTGCTCCCCAGCCCCGTCCAGTGCGGAATTGTGGTGTTCGTCGAAGTCGAACCGCTGGTATCGCCCACGATCAGGATGTATTTCGGCTTGTCGGCGGTGCCCCAGAGGTTCTGAATGTACGTCTTGATGTTCTGGGTCGTCGAGCCCACGGGCACGTTGTACGTCAGCACGTTCAGGTGTTGGGTCTGCTTGTGCGCGATGAGCTGGTTGAGCGCAGCCGTCCCCACGTATCCCGGCGGGGCGACGACGAGATAATTTTCCGCCGGTGGCAGCGGCAAGCGGAGGCTCGGGTCACCGAGCATGAAGAATTCCTGGGTGAAATCCTCTGAAACCGGGTCGCTCACGCCATACTGGGCCACGAAATACCCGGCCGCTGCTTGTGCGGCCGTCCCCACGTCCCGCAGCCCATCGGCGTAAATCGCGCGCAGCAGGTACTTGTACATATCATCCCATTGCAGGAAGGTATACGGGTCCAGGCTCCAACTGTGGCCCCAACCTCCGACCGAGCCCTTGTTGGCGACCAGCAGCCATTTCTCCAGGAAGCCCGGGGACTGCGTCGGCGTTATATAGTGGAAGGCCGATGTGCTGCACGCCAGACTCGCAATGAACGGGTATTTATTCGTATTGGTCAGACTCTCGATGTCGGCAAACGTAAACGCCGGCGCCGTCCAAGCCTGGAAACCGCCCGCATGGCCGATGTAGCTCGCGAAAAAGCAGCCGGCATTGTACGCGCTGACCAGATCCGTGGTGCGCGCACCGTACGTTCCATAGTACAGCCTGTTGGCCTCTATCCCCGCGGGCGCCAGGTAAGCATCGATTACATAGTTCTGCGTCGTTTCTCCGTATGTAGCTTCCTCCGGCCCGCACGCCAGCGCCGCCCGTTGCGTGTAGGTCGGATCGGCGAAGTCCCCCGCCTCCACGTACAGCGTCTTGTCCACTATCGCCTGTAAATCGCTCACCGTCCGCGCCGGAAAGCGGCCGATCGCCACATCGGGCATCCAGTCGCCGTTCGGATCGTGGAGACAGGCGTAGGGAATGTCCGTGCGGCACTGGTACCGCGTGCCGAAGCTCGTGTAGGCGGGAATGAAGGGTCCATCCACGATCCAGCCATACTCGTTGGCATCCGCGACGATCAGGATATAGTCCGGCTCGTTGGGACCCCCGTACAAGCTTCGCAGGTACGCCCGGACGGTCGGTGCGATCGCACCCTGCGCCGGGGTGTACGTGGATACCGTGAATCCCTGCGCCGTCTTGAAGTTGACGAATTGCGTCACCGGGGCACTGCCGACGAAAAACGGCGCCACGACCAGCAGCAACTTACCCCCGGTGCGCGGCTCGTCCGCGCGCTGTGGGTTCAACACGGCCTGGCTCATGCCCGCGAACGTCCGCAGTCCGCTCAGGTCCAGTCCGCCACTCCAGCGCAGGCTGGCGTGAACGCGCGGCCAAGCAACCACCAGGCCGCGTTGCGGGTTGTACGCCAGCGGCCGTATTTCCAGCACGTACAGGTCGCGATGCCGCACTTCGCCCAGCTTCGTCACGGTCACCCGCTCAGCGGGCGCGAGCGCATCCGACGCGTATGCCGCAGCGTCGAAATGAAAAACACCGTCGAGATCCGCCTCACGTCCCGAGGCGGGCCCCGTAATGCTATACGGACCCTGCATCGGCCACAGCGGCGCCGCAGCGCCCGCGGCGCTCAAAGCGATGACCGCTGGCGATTCTTCACGAAAAGCCAGGCTTACGCGGGCTCCGTGCGGAACACCCACGAGCCGGCGGATCACGGGCAGTCCGGGAGTTCCGACTTCCCCGGCCAACGCCGTCTCTGGGCACGTCAAGCGGAGAAACTGCCCCGCCTCAGTCGCCAGGGACTCCATCTCGAAGCCCAACAGATCGAAGGTGGCCTCCAACCCGCTGTCGTTGTACCAGGACACGACCACTTCCGGGGCTTGTGCCGATACGTCGGTGGTTGGATGCCACGCACCGTCCGGCGCCAGCTCTATCCACGTGCCGGCGGTGAGCGGCGAGCTGCCGAATCCGAGAGCTACAGCTAGGACGAAATATACACACGCTTGCTTAACGAGACCGGTCATCAAACTGCTCCTTCCGTGCGCAACCCTTCCGGGGCGCGGAACCTGTCGGCAGGCGGAAATGTGGGTCCAGCAAACTGGTCCCAATGCCTCTGCGGGGTTCTTTCTGTAAAGATATGCTAGCCCATCGGACGGGTGACTTACAAGCTTCTTTTTTCCGCGCGGAGCGAGCGCTTGCATGCGCCTCCGACGCACCTCCTCCGCTCCGCCCTTTCGGCACGCCCGTGCTTGCGACCGCACCCGGCTCTCACTTCCCCCCCATCTTGAACGTCTCGCCGAATTCGATTTTGCCGGCCTGGCTGGTGACCCCCCTGATGCCTTTTCCTGGCGGCACCAGGAAAATCAGGCCCAGAACCGCGTCCGGCTGGTCCTGGAGATCTTTGCGAATCCCCGGCGTCTTGAAATCAAGCAGGCCGTTGAAGCCGCTCCCCTCGGGGTCCGGCGTGAAGAACAGTTCGATGAAATCCTGCCCGTCTTTCTTGATGATGGCGTAGTACCCGGCCAGCATGTGGCGGTCGCCGCTGTCATCGAGCGCGAAATACTGGTTCGCGATGGAGCCGGCGAAATTCATCGCTTGGCCCGGAATCGAGGCCGCCTTGCGCGGCTTGGTCGCCAGTTGGAAAATCCGTTTGCCTTCGGGCAATTGGAATTTCGTGATCGCGTCCTTGGCTCCCTTGTCCCCGGCCAGCACGCTCCTCTCACCGCTGAACTGGCCACGCACGAGCAGGTTGCCCGCCAAATCGCAGTCCAGCGAGCGGATTTTATTGGCCGCCAGCACGAACGGGAGGTCATCGCGATCGCCGCTGTGCGACCGGTCCACCGTGTCGATGAACCGGCTGGCGCCCGACGCCTTGTCGGGTCCGCCACTCTTGCCGGTGGGTGTACCAGCGGCCGCTGCGGCAGGCGCCGCCGCCAGCGATTCCTCCGGCGGCGTCTTTTCCATTTTGCCCGGGACCGCACGGGCGTTCCGACGGTACTCGACAAAACGTGGCTTGAAGCGCTCGTCAACCTCGAAATAGAGGTCGAGTTTCGTGTCTCCACCAGCCGCCAGGCAGAAGTTGTTGTCGATATCGACGATGCGGTAGTTCGATTCAATGGTCGGGTCGGCGCCGCGCAGGACCTGGGCGACGTACTGCCGCGGCTCCAGCGTCCCGTCGGGCATCTCCACGTCACCCACGAGGCGAATCTGCGTCGGGCGGAAGCGATGGTACGCCGAACCCTTGTCGCGGTCGGCCGCGGACCGATTGAGCGCCAGGCGGAAACCCAGCAGCTTGTGTCCGGCCTGCGGGCCGAAGTCCTTGGGCTCGTATGGCGGCTTGGAGGCGGTCCGCGTCGGCGCCAGCGGGCGATAACGCGTCGTCTCCGGGCTGAATTTGCCGGGCTGCTCCCACCACTTATCCACCTTCAAGCCGTTCTTGAAGCCGTCACCGTCCTTGTCGCGTGCCGGCGACGTGAACGACTCCGGCTGCACGGTGTTACCGGTCCAGGCCACCCATTCGGGGAAGTCCGGGTAGACGCTCGAGAACCGGATATCGCTTTTGAGACTGCCGCTGCTCAGCAGGTTGAACAGACCGGCGGCGAAAGTGTCGGAGCCCAGCCAGAGGCCCTGGCGGACGAATTCGGCGCGACCGGTATCCGGATCCTTGCGATCTTCCGGTGCACGTTCGTAGCGCTGGTACATCGCCACACGCCCGCCCCACGGGAGCATCAGAAAGCCGAGCGCCAGCACGCCCACGCAAATCTGTGCGTTGACGAAGCCGCACGCGGCGCCGAAAGCCCAATCGAGGTACTGCGGCACGCGCACGTTGCCGCGCAGGAATTGGTCGGCCAGAGTCCGCAGGATGGTGAGCGTCACGGCGAAGAGCACCACCAGGCTCGCCGGTTCAATGTACGACGTCGGCAGCTCGATCTGGGTCGCCACAAAATTGGTCAGCGCTTCAAAGCAGCCGAACGCAACGGCCAGGGCGGTCACAGAGCAGAAGAGGTTGATGAGGCCGCTGTAGAAGCCGAACATCGAGTGCAGAAATGTGATGCTGAGCACCAATACCAGTGCGGCTACGTTGAGAATCATGGCTTACCTCCCGCCTTGGCCGGCCCGGTCCCCGGCTTCGCCTGCGGTTTCGGCTGGGCGCGCTTCTGCGCGGCTGGCAGCGCCGCCGCCATCCCAGTTGATGGCTCGCCGCCCTCACCGCGAATGCTGCGGGCCACCTCCTGAATGCTGGTAGCTCCCTCGAGCACCTTGAGCAGCGCCTGGGACTGCAGCCCCAGCCCACCCTTCTTCTGGGCGTAGTTCTGGATGTCGGCCATCGACGTGCTCCGCCGAATCACATCCCGCAGGCCATCGTCGATGGCGAGCCACTCGAAGACCCCGGTTCGACCGACGTACCCCGTCCCCTGGCAGGCCGCACATACGATCGTATTGCCGCGCTTGTCGAGCTGCGGCTCGGGCGGACGATGGAGTGCGCGATCCTCCGGCAGATTCAGCTTGCGCATCATCGCGGGATCCGGCTTGTACGCCTGCTTGCACTGGCTGCACAGGACGCGCACCAGACGTTGATTGGTGACCGCCAGCAGGCTCTTGGCCACCAGGGACTTGTCGCCGACCAGCGTAGCCCACCGCCGCAGGGCGTCGAACACGTCGAGGCCCGGAATGGCGACATAGACTTTCTGCTTTTCCGACGCCGCCTTGCACGCAATGGCCGCCGCCTCGCGTTCGCGCAGGTCGGGCAGCACGATGATGTCCGGGTCGGAGCGGACGATCTTCAGCAGTCGCTCCGCGAACGTCGTGGTGTCGGCGGGGTTGAAGAGATTCTGCGTCACATTGTCGAGACCGATCTCCGTTTCGTACTCGACCGTCTGCACGTTCTGCAGAAAACGGTCGTGGTTGCGCGTGAAGCTGTAGATCGTGGTGGTCAGCCCGCAGCCCGAGGGTGCCGACAGCAGAATCAAGCCCTTGGACTGTTCTTTCGTGGCCTGCGCCAGCTCCAATTGCTTCGGATTCAGGCCGAGGTCCGGAACCTTGAATTCCGACTCGTTGTGCAGCACGCGAATGGTCAGTTTCTCGCCGGCGGTCGAACCGTCCGTCCGCACGATCACCTTGTGCTTCTCGTCCCCGATCGCCGCCATGATCTCCCCCTTCTGCGGTTTGCGCCGTTCTTCCAGATTCAGTCCGGCGAGCTTCTTGACATACTGCACCAGCGCCTCGGCCTCGGGCCGCGCGAGCGTATCGCCATCGTAGGGCATGCCATCGATGTGATACGATATCTTCGCCGAATGCGGTCCGGCCGGGGCGACCTCGATGCTCACCGCACGGCGCCACAGTCCGCTGAAGAACAAGTCTTGCGCCAGGCGGTACTGTTCCCTCTCCGCCTCGTCCTCGGGCACCGGCACGACCTTGCGGTTGAAGGCCGTCAGCCGGACGCGCTCCTTCACCTCTTTGACCTTCTTCTTGCCGAACACGCCCTCTTCCCTGACCCGCCGGAAGTGCGCCAGCGTAAGCACCGTATCCGCCTCCTTCACCAGCCGGTTGCGGTGCAGGATGTACGCGACGGCGACCGCCAGGTTGATCACGATGAACCCCGGGAAGCCGATCGCGTACAACGGTACCAATAGCGCGCCGAGCAGCGCCGCCGTCCCGCTGCCCAGCACGATCAGGTTCCACAACACGCGGAAGGTGTTGACGGCGACGGTGTCCTTGTCCACCCAGGCCGCGAACATCGTCCATAGGGTGAAAACCGCCGCCAGCGCGCCCAGCTTTAGCGGATGTATGTAAACATAGCTATCCGGAAGCTCGGCCAGCAACTCCAGACCGGTGCTCACGATGGTGTCTCCTGCCACGGCGTCGCCACCGACGCCCGTTATCCCAAAATGCCGGCCGGCCGGCCCTTGATGCCCTTCAGCGCCATCTTCAACTCATCTGGGTTGGGGGCCGCCGCGTACGCCGTCGCGTGATCGATGAAGCCCATATCAACCAACCGCCGCAGGCTCTCGGTGAAATCGACCATGCCATCGGCGTAGCAGCCCTTGATCACGTCCGGAATCTCGTTGTCGCGCTCCTCGCGAATGAGCTTGCGGATCGAGGCGTTCGTGATCATGACCTCCACCGTCGGCACGACCGGCACGTTCTCTTTGACGCTCGGAATCAGCTTCTGGCAAATGATCGCTTTCAGATTGAACTCCAAGGCCGCCCGGATCGAACGGCGTTCCTCGATCGGGAACAGGTCCAGGATACGCGAGATCGTCTGGGCCGAGCTGGAGGCGTGAATCGTGCCGAACACCAGGTGCCCGGTTTCGGCGGCATGGACGGCGGCGCCGAAGGTCTCGATGTCGCGCATCTCACCGATCAGCACGATGTCCGGGTCCTCGCGCATCAGGTACTTCAGTGCGTCGTGGAAGTCGATCACGTCGATGCCGACTTCGCGCTGGTTGATCACCGCCTTCTTGTCCGTGAACAGATACTCGATCGGGTCCTCGATCGTCACGATGTGTACCGGGTCACGCTGGTTGATGAAGTCAATCATGGCGGCGATCGTCGTGCTCTTGCCCGAGCCGGTGATGCCCGCCAGCAGCACCATCCCCTGGTTGAACTCCGTGATCTTCTCCAGCGAGTCCGGCAGGTACAGCTCCCGGAAGTTGCGAATCTCGCGCGACACGCGCCGCGCGGCGACCGACATCCGCCCGCGCTGCTGGAACGCGTTGACGCGGAACCGGTCGGCATCGCCCTGCGGTCCCACGTCATAGGCGAAGTCGATCGCCCCGCGCTCGTCGTAGATGTTCTTTTGCTTCTCGCTCAGCAGCTCAAAAATGCCGGCCCGGATTTGGTCGCCGGTCACCGGCCCGCCCTGCAGCGGCCGCAAGTCGCCCTTGACCCGCACGATCGCCGGCAGGCCGGCCTTCAGGTGCAGATCCGAGCACTTCATCGAGATGACCGCCTTGAAGAACTTCTTGAGGAGATTCTTCTTCTTGCCCTCTTCAAGGTGGGCTTCGTCGTGCTGCCCGTCATCCTCCTCTGGCGGGCCGTTTACCGGGACTTCGGACATGCGTGTCTAACCTCCAACCGCGCTGAGCCTCAAAGGCCGGTCCGCTACCGGCCGCCGACGGTCATCCGTCGGGCAAAACGCAGTCCGGGAGTATAACCGCTCGCCGGGGGGTCTATCCAATGGCGACAGGAGCCCCGACGGGGGATCGCGACAACTGCGGCGGAGACGAGTGAATGTTGGTAACGATAGGGGGCGGCGAGTGTTTCCAACGAGCCGGGCGCCAGGTGGCGTCGGCTGCCGCAGGGTCGGCTTCAGCCGACCGGCCTTTACCACCCGCTTCAGCGGGTGGTACGCCTGGGTGGCCGCCCCAATCCAAAATCCAAATTCCAAAACCCAAATTCCGCCCCCGCCCGCCAATCTCCGCGTCTCTGTGCCTGTGGTTTGCTTCCCGGCCCAGCGCAGCAACAGTGTAGCTATGCCGATGTCGCCCCAACAAATCGACCCCCGGACGCGGCAACCAAGCAAGCCGACCACGCCGCGGTTTGTCGTCCCCGCCTGTGTAGAGTTTCGCCGTTCGGCGAATAGCCGACCACCGCCGCCGGTTCCCATAACCAAGGTGACCAACAGGGGGGTGTGCGCGCTTGGTCACCTTGGTCACCTTCGGCCCATTCCGCCCAAAGCGGGAATTTATTGGGCCCACCTCCCCGCCACTTTGTGCCTCCGGGCCTTCTTCCCTTCGTCCCCCCGTCCCCCCGTCCTTCCGCCCCTCCGTCCCTTCGTGCCTCCGTGCCTCCGTGCCTTCCTCGTATAATCACGCACATGAGCGAATTCCGCATCGTCAGCCCCTTCCAACCCGCCGGCGACCAGCCCCAGGCGATTGAGAAACTCGTCGCCGCGTACCAGGCCGGACGGCCGGCACAGACACTGCTCGGCGTCACCGGCTCGGGCAAGACGTTCACGATGGCCCACATCATCGCACGGCTTGGCCGGCCCGCGCTGGTGATCTCGCACAACAAAACGCTCGCCGCCCAGCTTTACGAGGAGCTGCGCGAGCTTTTCCCGCACAACGCGGTCGAATATTTCGTCAGCTACTACGACTACTACCAGCCCGAGGCCTACATCCCGCAGCGCGACATCTACATCGAAAAAGACGCCTCGCGCAACGACGACCTCGACCGCCTGCGGCTGGCGGCGACCAGCTCCGTGGTCTCACGGCGCGACGTGGTCATCGTCGCGAGCGTGTCCTGCATCTTTGGCCTGGGCTCGCCGGACGAGTACAAGGCGAGCGTCGTCGACATTCGCGTCGGGGCGACCTGGGAACGCGACGACCTGCTGCGCAAGCTCGTCCGCCTGCAATACGACCGCAACGACGTGGAGCTGAAACGCGGCACCTTCCGCGTCCGCGGCGACGTGGTCGAAATCTCGCCGGCACACGAGGAATACGCGCTCCGCGTCGAGCTGTTCGGCGACAGCGTGGACCGCGTGACGCTCGTGCACCCGCTGACCGGCGGCGTGCTCCAGGAGCGCGAGCAGGTCTTCATCTATCCCGCAGTACACTACGTGCTGCCGGAGGACAGCCTCGAACAGGCACTGGTGTCGATCCAGCGGGAGCTCGACGAACGGGTCATGCAAATGCGGCACGACGGCAAGCTGCTCGAGGCCCAGCGGCTGCTCGCCCGCACGAAGTACGACATGGAGATGCTGCAGGAAGTCGGCTACTGCAGCGGCATCGAGAACTACACGCGGCACCTCAACGGCCTCCCGCCCGGGTCGAAGCCCTACACGCTGGTCGATTACTTCCCCGAGGATTTCCTGCTGATCGTGGACGAGTCGCACGTGACGATCCCACAGATCGGGGCGATGTACCACGGCGACCACAACCGCAAGGTGACGCTGGTCGAGCATGGCTTCCGGCTGCCGAGCTGCCTGGACAACCGGCCGATGCGGTTCGAGGAATTTGAACGCATGTGGCGCAGCGTGCTGTTCATGAGCGCCACGCCGGGGCCGTACGAGTTGAAGAAGTGCGAGGGCGAGATTGTCGAGCAGGTGATTCGGCCGACCGGGCTGGTCGATCCGACGATCGAGGTCAAGCCGGCCCGCGGGCAGGTGCCGGACCTCATGGCGCAGTGCCAGCAGCGCGTGGCGGCGGGGCAGCGCGTGCTGATCACGACACTGACCAAGCGGCTGGCGGAGGACCTGTCGTCCTATCTTCAACAGGCGGGGCTGCGCGGGCGGTACCTGCACAGCGAGATCGACACGCTCGAACGCGTCGAGATTCTCCGCGACCTGCGGCTGGGGAAATTCGACGTGCTCGTGGGCGTGAACCTGCTACGGGAAGGGCTTGATCTGCCCGAAGTGTCGCTCGTCGCGATCTTGGACGCGGACAAAGAGGGTTTTCTGCGCAGCGAAACGTCGCTGATCCAGATGATTGGCCGCTGCGCCCGCCATGTGGACGCCCATGTGATCCTCTACGGCGACAAGATGACGAACGCCATGCGGCGGGCGATTGAGGAGACGGACCGGCGGCGCGACTTGCAGCTCAAGTACAACGCGGAGCACGGCATCACGCCCGACACGGTGCGCAAAGCGATTCGGGCGACTTTGCTGGGCACGATCGCGGCCGAGCGGCGGGTGCGCGAGGCGATCCACGCCGAGGAGGGTGAATACGACCGCGACGATTTGGTTCGTCAGCTCGAACAGGAGATGTTCCAGGCCGCCGAGGAGCTGGATTTCGAGCGCGCCGCGGCACTCCGCGACCATATCAAGGAGCTGAAGGAGTCGCCGGAGCTGAAAATCGCGGCGGCGGACGCGCGACCGACGGACTTGCGGGCGGGTCGCGAGGCGGATGGTTCCGAGGGCTGGAAACCGCACGGCCAGCACCGCCGACCGACGAAGCGGAAGCGGTAGCGGCCGACCTCCTGGTCGGCCGTGGAAGACCAAAACGCCCGCGATGTCCTACGGCCGACGAGGACGTCGGCCGCTACGACGTCCGGCACGGGGAGGAACTTCGGGCTAGCAGCGGGGTGGGGTACGAGGCTTGGGCGGGGGAGATGCCGACGGAGCATGAGGCATTTTTGCGTCAGACGTGGGCGGCGCGGCTACGCGTCCACTTCCTCGCGCCGATGCCGGACGATCGCGCCGGTCGTCAAAAAGACCACGTCCTCGGCGATGTTCGTCGCGTGGTCCGCGATACGCTCCAGGTTCTTCGCGACCGATAGCAGATCGAGCACCGCGGCCATCTGGGCGGGGCTGCCCGGGGCGGTGACGACCACCTGACGGACAATCTGGCCATACAGCGCGTCGATCGCCGCATCGTCATGGATCACGCCACGGGCCACTGCGGCGTCCTCGGCCGAGTAGGCTTGCACGGCGTTCCGCAGTGCCCGGCGCGTGAGCGGAAAAAGCTGCTTCAGGTCCTCATTGCGGTTGGCGAGTTCTTGCACTTCCAGGTGCCCGGCACGCTCCGCAATATTGACCGCGCAGTCGGCCACGCGCTCCAGGTCGTTCGTGACCTTCAAAACTGCCGTGAGCAGGCGCAAGTCGCGACCGACCGGCTGATACAACGCCAGCAGCCGGACCACCTCGGTTTCCACGCCGACTTCGTCTTCGTCGATTTCCGTGTCCCGCGAGACGATCCGCCGCGCGAGCGCCGCGTCGGCCCGGAACACGACCTCGCCGCACTCCTCCAACATGTCCTCGACCAGGCTGGCCATGCGTAACGAACGGCGCCGCAGGTCGTCGAGCAGGTTCACGAAATGTGCGGTCATGGCTCTCCCTACCCGAAGCGTCCGGTGATGTAATCCTGGGTGCGCTGATCGCGCGGCGTGGTGAACAGGTGACTGGTGGCGTCCACTTCCACGAGTTCGCCCATCAACATGAAGGCGGTGCGGTCGGACAACCGCGCGGCCTGCTGCATGTTGTGCGTGACCAGGGCCACGGTGTACTGGGTTTTGAGGCGGTCGATCAGGTCCTCGATGCGGGCGGTCGCGATGGGATCCAGCGCCGAGCACGGCTCGTCCATCAACAGGACTTCCGGCTGCATGGCGATCGCGCGGGCGATGCACAGCCGCTGCTGCTGACCGCCGGAGAGGGCCAGCGCGCTCTTGTTCAGCTTGTCCTTGACCTCTTCCCACAGCGCGGCCTTACGCAACGATTCCTCCACCAGCTCAGCGAGATTGCCGCGGTAACCGTTCACCGCCGGCCCCCACGCGACGTTTTTGAAGATCGACTTGGGGAAGGGGTTGGGTTTTTGGAACACCATCCCGACGCGGCGGCGAAGTTCGACCGGATCGAAGACGGAGCCATACACTTCCTGGCCGTTGAAAAGCAGCCGCCCGCTGACGCGGACGCCGTCGATGAAGTCGTTCATGCGGTTCATGGCCCGCAGCAAGGTGCTCTTGCCGCAGCCGGACGGGCCAATGATGGCCGTGACTTGGCACAGCGGGACGTCCAGCGTGACTTCGCGGACGGCGCAGAAGTTGCCATAGTAGATCGACAGTCGCTCGGTCCGAACCACGGGGCCGCTGGTCGCGGCGGAGGCGGTCGCCGGCGCCACGCTGCGGGTCTGGAGGGCCTGGGTGAAGTCCAGGCCGCGTGTATTCGGCGGTAGCGGGGCTACCAGGTCTTGTGCCTCTGTTGCCATGCGCGAATTCCAACGGCCACGGCGTTCATCGAGAGCAAAATCACCAGCAGCACGATAATGGCGGCCGCGGCCAGGCGGCGAAAGATGTCGTCCGGCTGGCCGGCCCAATTGTAGATCTGAATAGGCAGCGTGGTGAACGGGCTGTTCAGGGCATCGCGCAGCCAGCTCCCCAGACCGGTGGCGGTGAACGAGTACTGGTCACCCCACTCACCCGGTGCGAAACGGACGAAGGTCAATGCCCCCAGCATGATGAGCGGCGCGGTTTCGCCGATCGCGCGCGATAGCGCCAGGATGATGCCGGTCAGGATGCCGGGCAACCCGGCGGGCAGCACGTGATGGCGAACGGTCTGCCAGCGCGTCGCCCCGACGGCGTAGGCGGCCTCGCGAATCGACTTCGGCACGGCCCGCAGCGACTCGCGGCTGGCGATGATAATGACGGGCAGTATGAGCAGGCTCATGGTGAGCGCCCCGGCGAGCAAGCTGCGGCTGCCAAGCAGCCAGCGGACAAAGACGGCCAGGCCGAGGATGCCGTAGACGATGGACGGCACACCGGCCAGATTGGCGATGTTCAGGTTGATGAGGTCGATGAGGCGACTGCGGCGGGAATATTCCTCCAGGTACACCGCGGCGCCGACGCCGACCGGCACCGCGAACACCAGCGTGAGCGCCATCAGCCAGAGGGTGCCGAGCAGCGCGGGGCGTACGCCGGCCGTCTCCGGCTGGAGTTGGGAGGGCGGGCGTGTCAAGAAGGACTGACTCAGCAGGCCGCCGCCGCCCCAGGCCACGTGCAACAACAGCACGAGCAGGATGACAGCACTCGCGAGACCGGCCAGCAAGCATAGCCCTTGAAAAACGCGGCCCACGAAACGCCGCCGCGCCAGCCGGGGTCGAAAAAGGTCGACGCCGGCGCTCATTCGTACACCTCGTGAAACCTCTTGAGCACGCGCTGGGCCACCAGGTTTACGGCCAGCGTGATCGCAAACAGCGTCAGCCCGACGCCGAAGATCGTGTGGTATTCGATCGTGTCCGCCGGCGTGTCGCCCAGGCTGACCTGGACGATGTAGGCCGTCAGGGTCTGGATGCTCTCCAGTGGGTTGAGCGTCAACTTGGGAGTCATGCCCGCGGCGAGCACGACGGCCATGGTCTCGCCAATCGCACGCGCCAGAGCCAGCAGCACCGCCGCCATCACCCCGGACATCGCGCCCGGCAGCACAATTCGCGTCGAGACCTCCAGCTTCGTGCCGGAAACCGCATAGCCGGCCTCGCGCAGGCTGCGCGGCACCGCCCGGAAGGCATCGTCGCACAGCGAGCTGATGGTCGGCACGATCATGATGCCAACCACGATGGCGGCACTCGCGCCGTTGAACACTTCCGTCTGCGGCCAGCAGCGCCGCAGGATCTCGGGGGTGATGAAGCTGAGCGCGAAGTAGCCGTACACTACCGTTGGAACGCCGGCGAGGATTTCGAGAAAAGGCTTGCCGATCTGCCGCAACCAGCCCGGAGCGTACTCGCTGAGATAGAGCGCGGTACTCACGCCGATCGGGACGGCCACCAGCAGCGCGCCGCCGGCGACCAGGACCGTGCCGGCCAGCAGGGGCAGCACGCCGTAGGAACGCGGTTCCAGCAGGGGCGTCCAGCGCGTGCCGGTCAGGAACGCCCAGGGCGAGATTTCGCGGAAGAAGGGGATCGACTGGTCGATCAGCACGAAGACGATGGCCAGCGTCGTGGCAATCGAAACCAGCGCGCACGCCAGCAGAAAGACGTGAATCAACGCCTCCCTCGTCCGGCGCAACGCCCGGGCCAGGTTCGCGGTGCCGCCGGCGGCCACTCTCAGACTACTTGTCGCCGACGCTGTAGAGTTCATTCAGGCTTTTCGTGTGTGCATCCGGTCCGCCATAGACCGTGCCGGTCGTTCCCGCCGCCAGACGCTGGGCGACAAACTCGTACAGCTTCGCGCTCAGGGCGACGTACGCCACCTTCGGATGTTCGACGATCTTCTTCGCGTTGGACAGGTAGAAATCGAGGAAGCCCTTGACCTCCGGCTTGGCCAGGGCGGCCTTGTTCACGTACAGGAACAACGGCCGGGCCAGCGGTCGGTACGCCAGTTTGCCGATGGAGTCGCTGTCCGGCTTGACCGGCTGGCCGTCGCCGTTGTCGATTGCGAGCAGCTTGAGCTTGGCCCGGTTGGCCTCGTAGTAGGAGAAACCGAAATAGCCGAGCGAGCCGGCATCCCCTTCGACGCCCTTGACGAGGACATTGTCGTCTTCGCTGGGCGTAAAGTCGGCGCGGCAGGCCTTCGACTTGCCCATGACGACTTCGGTGAAGTAATCGAACGTCCCGCTGTCCGTGCCGGGGCCGTACAGCTTCAGTGGCAAGCTGGGGAAGCCGTCACGGATGTCTTTCCAATTACCGATCTTGCTGCCGGGCTCCCAGATCTTCTTCAACTCCGCAATTGTGAGATGATCGCAGAACTTGTTGCTGGAATGCACCACGACGGCGATCCCGTCGTACGCGATCGGCAACTCGATGAACTCGACACCGAGCTTCGCGGCGCGTTCCAGCTCCGGCGCCGTTATGGGCCGGGAAGCGTCTTGAATGTCCGTCCGCAGCTCCGGCTTCTCCTCCAGAAACTTCTTGAACCCGCCGCCGGTTCCGGAAATCCCGACGGTGACCTGCACCTTGGGCTGCGACTCGCTGAACATTTCCGCCGCGGCAGCGGTGATCGGGTACACCGTGCTGGAACCGTCGACCTTGACCGCGCCGGAAAGTCGTGGCGATTTCTGGCCGTAGACCACGGCCGCGCCCAGCGCCATCAGGACCACAACGAAGCGACGGTTTGAACTCGCGTGTTTCATGCTGTTTGGTCTCCCTGTTAGGTTGAAGGTAGCATCGGTCCACACGGATCGTGTGGGACTTACATTAAGATCGTGTTAAGGGCGGATGAGACTTCCTTGAACGCGCTCGTTGAAAAGTAGTGTGCTGCCTCAGAAGAATGCGACCGTCTCCGTTCGGGGAGCATCGGCCTCTGGCCGGTGCGAAAAGCCGCTTCGCACCGGCGGGACGCCGATGCTCCCCACTTCTATGCGTCGCGTTTATTGCGAGGCAGTACATTAGGGTGGCTGCGGGAGCGTTACCGTAACACGCGTACCGCTCCCGACCCGGCTCTGAAGCCGAACCGCGCCGCCCATGGCCGTCACGGCATCGCGCACAATCGCCAATCCGAGCCCCGAGCCGCGCCGCGAGCCCGAACGGGCCCGCTCCACCTGGTAGAACCGCTCGAAAACTCGCGCTTGGTCCGTCTCCGGAATGCCGCACCCATCATCCTCGATTTCAAACAGCACGTTTCCGTCTGCGGCGCGGCAGGTAACGGATACATGCCCGCCCGGCTCCGTGAACTGGATGGCGTTGTCCACCAGGTTGTCGAGCACCAGACGCAGCAAGTTGCTGTTGACCACCAGCGTCCGCGGCCCAGTTGTTTCCCAGTCAACTTTCCAGTGCAGACCCTTCGACCGGACCGCGTCGGCGCAGCGTTCGGTCAATTCTCGCAATACGTCCGGCAAGTCCACCGTGACTGCCTGCGCTGGTGCTGCCGCGGCCTGGACGCGAGATAAATCCAACAGGTCGGTTGCCAACGCGGTCAACCGAGCGCTGTGTCGATCGATCATGTCGATGAACTGGCCGGCGGCGGCGCGATCCGTGGTCAAATCCAGATTCAGCAGGGTCTCCACCGCGGCCCGGATCGACGCCAGCGGCGTGCGCAGCTCGTGCGAGGCGTTGGCGACAAAGTCGGTCTGCACTTGCAGCGCCTGGCGCAGCGCCGTCACGTCGGTGAGCACCACGAGCCGCCCGAGTGCCATGCCGCCCGGCTGCTGCGCCGGATCCGGCAGCCGCAGA
>JAGVEP010000457.1 GCA_020058145.1 Phycisphaerae bacterium
GCCAGCGAGCGAGTCCGCCGCGCCAACGAGTGAGTCCGCCGCGCCAACGAGTGAGTTTGCCCGGTCACGCTCGCTGGCGCTTCGCGTTCTGATGAGCTTCCGCGCAGGGCGGATCGTCGGGTCAATCGCCGCTGAGGAGGGCCACGAACGCATTGATGTCATCGAAATCAACAATGCCGTCGCCATTGCAGTCGGCGCTCAGCCAGTGGCACGTCGGATACTGCGCTTCGTAGGGACCTTGACCACTGAGCGCGAACACAAAGGCGTTGATGTCGTCAAAATCGACCACGCCATCGCAGTTCAGGTCGCCGGTTAGGTACACCGGGTTTCCAAAAAACTCCATCTCGCTCAGCATCATGTAATTCGAGCCCGTGCGCTGGAGATAAACCTGCAGCGTAGGTCCCTGCAGATTCAGGCCGCCAAAAACCAGTGCGAACGGCTGCCCGCCCGGCGGGTCGCTGCACGGAAACTCGAGCACCGTCCCCCCCATCGTCAAGCGCACCAGCGATGGCGGATACACCCCGCCGGCCCCGTTCGAATCATCGACCCACAGCTTAACCGTGTGGATGCGAACCTCGTCGGCGAAGTGGCACGTGATGGTCGGCGACACCGTGTGCCACCCGACGTACGGCGCAGACGTCGAATTCCAGCTCTGCGTCGCGATGATCCCGTTGGTCAGGTCGCCGACACCGCCGCTGAGCGGGGAAAGCGGCTGATTCGGATTCCCGCTGCCGTTGTAGGTATCATCGTAATACGTGTACGTCCCGGTCTCGCCGTTGACCATGTCGTACGCCGTCGGGAGCAGCTTGCCCACCGTCACAAAATCCCGCGGCTGCGAAAACGTACCCGACCCGCAGCCGTTTTCGCCCCGCACATGCCAATAATACCGCGTCAGCGGGGCCAGCGGCGCCTGCACGGTATGGCTGGTCCCGGTGCTCGTCGCAGTATACACCACGTGGGCGAAGGCCACGTCGCTCGCCACCTGCACAACATACTGCACGGCCTGCGCGGCCGGCGCCCAGACCAACTCCGGCGTCAGCGCCACGTCCACCGCGCCCGCCGGCGGGCTCGTCAGCACCACGGCGTCCGGAGCCGCAGTCGCGAGGTCGAGATGAACCGGCAACGAACGCTCGGTCGTGGGTGCGCTGCCGTGTACCACAATCGAATAAGAGCCGGGCGGGCTGCCCGCCGTGCCACTGATGGTCATCAGCGACGTGAACGGCGGCACCGCGTTGTTCACGCTGAAAGACACGCTGGCTCCCGGCGGCACGCCCTGGGCACTCAAGCTCACGGCCTCGGTGAAATCGCCGATCGGCTCCACATTGAGCGTGTACACCGCGTCGTCGGGCGCGCAAACGCTCAGCGTCTCCGGCGTCGCCCGGAGCCGGAACGAAGCCCCGTGCGGCAGCTCCAGCGCCGGGTCGCCGAGAATCGCAAACTCCTCGAAGAAGTTCCGGCACTCGTCCAGGTGATTGACCGGCTGGTGGTTCGGATCGCTATCCCAGCCGCCGTAGCTCTTGAGGAACCGGTACAGGCCGGCCTGCCAGGCGGTCCCCACGGTCCACAGGTCGTCTTCAAAGAACGCGGCGAAAAATCCCTTTTCCAGGTGCACCGACGGCTGCCAGGCTTCCGCGCTGCCCCAGTAGATGTAGTTCGAGGCGGAGATGTAGACCGCGGCGCCCTTGTTGGGCGCCCGCAGCCAGGTCTCGCCGAAGCACTCGCCGTCCGTGTACTTGGCCGTGTTGCACGAAAACCCGAAGACGACCCCGTACAGCCCCGCGTTGCTCAGGGCGTTGACGTTGCTCTGGCTGAAGGCCGGCTCCCACCAGCCGCTCGAGCTGCTATGCCCAAAGTACACGGTCCACAGGCAGCCGGCGTTCACTGCCTCGGTAACCTGGGCCGTGCCGCCGCCTTGGCTGCCGTAGATGCGGACGCCCGTGTAGTCATGGGGCGTGAAGTAGTTATTGATGACCCAGTCGTGCGTCAGATCCGCCTGGCCCTGCGTGTCGGAGTTCGCCAGAAACGCGCCGCGGCGGGCAAAATCCGGGTTGGGGTAGTTCCCGGACTCCACGGTGAGCGTCTTCGCGACAACATCGCCCAGCGAGGTCACCGACGTAACGCTGAGGCGTCCCACCGGAATGTCCGGGTACCAGTCGATGCCCCCCGGCATGCACCCGTACGGCCAGTCCGTGGCCGCGGCCTTGCTTCCGCCGCCGACAAAGTGCGGGACCGTTGAGTTTGTCGCGGTCTGGCCGCTCGTGTCGCCGACGATCAGGATATACGCAGGGGTACCCGGCGTGCCCCAGAGCGAGACGATGTAGTTTTTGATCGTCGTGTTGCTCATGCCCACCGTCGGCACATAGGTTTGCACGTTGAAGCCGGCGGCCTGCCGGGCGGCGATGAGCTGGTTCAACGGCGTGCTGTTGAGGAAGTCACTGGCCGTGACGATCAGGTAAACCGGGTCAGCGGCCGTCGACGCGGCCACGCCCAGCAGGCCGACCACGGCCAGGAACGTACGAGCCCAATGCGGGGTGCGGGATGCGCGCATTTCACCACTCCTCGAATGTTCCGATCGCACCGCCGGCGCCCGCAACGGCTCGGGCGCAGCAGAAAGCGATGTCCATATCAGGATAGCATAATCGGGCCGCCGGGGAAACGTCTTTTTTGGCCCGGGCGCACCGCCGGACGCCGGGAGCGGAGTCCGTCCCACCCACACACCGTCCCTCCTCCCAGGGGGGACCACAGGGGGGTGCGATCGGTCGACCACCCAGCCCGTAGGGGGTGGGCACCGCCCACCATCTGCGGACTTTCAGTCGGGCGTGGTGCATTGACGACGGCCCCGATGGCGCTGCGTTATATCAGCAGCCGGCGTTGTTTTCGCGCGTATTCCAGGCGCTTCTTCTGAAGCCTTGTCAGGCTCGGCCCTAGTCGTTCCAGGCGCTCGATGACGGAGCCCCAGTCCGCTCGCTTGAACGCTGCCTCCGCCTGCGTAGCGAGCTCTTCTCGCTTCGACCCACCGGCAAGATGCCGGTGCCACGGACGGCCACGCGAGGGCACGGGCCGCGACGGACGGTCGCGCGGGCCGCGAGCATGACCCTAAACCCTGAACCCTAAACCCTGGACCCTGAACCCTGAACCCTAAACCCTGGACCCTGGACCCTGGACCCTGAACCCTAAACCCTGAACCCTGAATCAATGCCGCCCGTAGATGTAGTCGTGGAAGTACTGGAGGATCTGCTTGTCGTTGGCCGCATCCCACGCCAGCATGTCGCCGATCGAGAGCAGCCCCAACATGCGGTCGGGACCCGCCACCGGGATGTGCCGGATGCGTTGCTGTTTCATGATGGACTCGATGTCTTCCCGGGCGCGGTCCGGCGAGACCACGATCACGTCCTTGGACATCACGTCGCCGACCCGCGTAACGGTCGGGTCGCGCCCCTCGGCGACGACGCGATTCAGCACGTCGCGCTCGGTAAAAATGCCCACAATCTTTTCGCCCTGCATGACCACCAGGCACCCGATGCGTTCGCGGCTCATCAGCCGGCAGGCGTTTTGCACCGTAGCCTCGGGTGCGGTGGTGTAGACCTCGCGGCGCGCCTTCACTTCCAGAAGATCCTTCGCGGTCGGCATGCTCGGCCCTCGCATGAACTGGCTCGACGCCGAGATTCTCCGCCGTGCGCGGGCGGAAGTCAACCGGCGGGGGCCGACTCACGGCGCGACGGGTCCGTGACACTCTAGGCGGCCTGTCCGAGCCGGGAGCGCGAGCGACCGGTCCAAA
>JAGVEP010000372.1 GCA_020058145.1 Phycisphaerae bacterium
CAGCGCATGCCACGCGGCGCACATCCCGAGCTGCGCGGCAACCTGGAGACCTTCGTCGTCGGCCCGTCGAACGAGTTGGCGTTCGCCGTGGCCTCCGGCGTGGTGCGCTCGCCAGGACACGCTTTCAAACACGTGGTCATTCACGGCGGCTGTGGACTCGGGAAAACGCACTTGCTGCAGGGCATCTGCAGCGGGCTAACGCGCATCCAGCCGGCCCTGAACTGGTGCTACCTGTCCGGCGAGGAGTTCACCAACGAATTCATCTACGCGGTCAAAACCGGGCAGACCGACGGCTTCCGTACGCGGTTCCGGAGCGTGGACGTGCTGGTGATCGACGACATCCACTTCCTGGCCAACAAGCGGGCCACGCAAGCCGAGTTCCTGCACACCTTTAACGCGATCGACGCGACGGGGCAGGCGGTGGTGCTCTCATGCGACTGTCATCCGCGCAGCATCGCGACCCTGCCAGAGCCGCTGCTCAATCGCCTCGTGGCGGCGACGGTTGTCCACATCGAACCGCCGGAGTTCGCCACGCGGCGGGAAATCCTGCGCCGCCGGGCCGCCAAGATGTTGGCCGAGTTGCCGGACGACGTGCTCGATTACGTGGCGCGCCACGTGACGCGCAACGTGCGCGAACTCGAGGGCGCCCTGTATAAACTGGCGGCCTATGCCGCGTTGACCAAGGAACCCATCGGAGTGGATCTCGCGCGGCGGGCGCTGGAAGACCTCGTCACCGCGGCCCAGGGCCCGGAGGCCATTGACATCGAGCGTGTCGTCGTCGCCCACTTCGGCTTGACGCGCGAGGCCGTACGTTCCAATTCGCGCGACCGGACCGTCACCAGCGCCCGCAGCTTCGTGATGTACCTGCTCCGCAAACACACGCGTTTGAGCCTGCCCGAAATCGGACGGCTGCTGGGCGACAAGCAGCACTCCACCGTCCTCATGGCGGTCCGCCGCATTCAGACCCTGATGGATGAAAACGGCGCGGTCGTTTGGAAGACGCCGGCCGGCGTGCGCGAGGTGTTGGCCCGGGAGTTGCTCGCTGAATTCGAGCAGCGCCTGCTGGCACGCAACGACACCTCCGCGTAGCGGCGGCAGCGGCGTCGCGGTCGGCGGCACGGAGGCCGCCGCCCCTTTTTTCCCCGACCCATCGGCCCCTTTTTTCCAAGACGATTGGTCCAGGGTGTAGTCCAAGACTGTGGCGGCAAGCTCGCCGTCGGAGCCTCAGGCGCGAGCCTGGGGTCCGCGCAGCGCGCTCCGCGGGAGACCCCGCGCTGGCGCGTGGGGCTCGGACAGGAGGCGCGCCGCGGGCCGGCGGCGGTATAATCGCACTTTGGATTGGGAGCGGATTCCCGCTCCGCGTTTGGGCGTCTGACGCCTCTCGAAGCGATTTACACGTATGGCTATGACCAACCTGCTGCTCCGCGCTCGTGACGGCACGCTTCGGACGTTCGAGGTTTCGCTGCGCCCGATCGTGCTCGGCCGGGCGGACAATTGCGACGTCGTGCTGCCACATGACGGCGAAGTTTCGCGCGAGCACGCCCGCGTCTGGCTCGACGAGAACGGCCGCGTGCTGGTCCAGGACTACAAGTCGAAGAACGGCACCCGCGTCGACGCCGGCGAGCCGTTCCATAACTCGATCCGCCCGGCCACGCGCTCCATCCGCATCGGCGAGTACGAACTCGAGATCGTCGGCGCCCGGCCCTACGTCCTGCACGAGTCGCAGGTTCGCTTTCAAGCGGACGAGCCCGACGATATCGATTCCACCCGTTTTTTTCCCTCCACCCACCATCTCAAGCTCGACCTCAACCAGCAGCGCCTCGGCCTGCTGATGAACCTCACCGAACGCATCGGCGGAGCGTTCGAGCCCAAGCAACTGCTCGAACAGGCCCTCGACGCCTGCTGCGAAGCGCTGCACTTCGAACGCGCCCTGATCGCTCTGAAAACCCCGCGCGGCGAGCCGGAGCTGCCCGTCACCCGCAACGTGCCGCGCGACGAAACCGGGACGTACAAAATCAGCCGCTCGCTCATCAACCGCGCGCTGCTGCACGGCGAGCGCGCCGTCGTGAACAACCCGGCCGTGGACCTGGTGAACAACCTCACCGACAGCCTGGTGCGTTATCCCATTTGCTCCGCGCTGTGCGTCCCGATTCTCCACCGTGACCGCATTCTCGGAGTGTTGTACGGCGACCGGGTCACGCGCGATCCCCGGTCAGGGGCCTACACGCCGGCGGACGTCGATTTTCTCGCCGCCATCGCCCGGCACGTCGGCGTCGGGCTCGAAAATCTGCGGCTGTTCCAGTCGCACCTCGAGTCCGAGAAGCTAAAGCTCGAACTGAACAAGGCCCGCGACATTCAACGCCGCCTGCTGCCCGACGGCGCCTTGGAGGTCGGCCGCCTGGTCTTCAGCGGGCACAATGAACCGTCGGAGGAAGTCGGCGGCGACTACTTCGACTACTTCGACCTGGGCAGCGGGCAAGTGGGGTTCGTCATCGCCGATGTGACCGGGCACGGGCTGGCTGCGGCCATGATGATGGCCAATTTCCAGGCCGCCGTGCGGGTCGCGCTGACCGCGGACGTACCGCTGACCGAAGCCGCGGTGCGCCTGAACCGGCTCGTGTGCCTGAACACCGGTCCGAACGTCTTTATCACGACCATCATGGCGCGCGTGGACACGGCGACGGGTGCGGTCGAGTACGTGAATGCCGGCCATCCCGCCCCGCTGCTGTTGCGGCGCCGCGGGGTGGCTTGCGCCATTGACGGTATGGCCTTACCGCTCGGCATCGAGCCGAATGAGAACTACGTGGTGCAGCGCATCGATCCGCAGGACGAGCTCGAAATCGTCCTGTTCTATACGGACGGGTTGATTGAGGCGGCGGACCCTGCCGGACAACTCTTGAACCTGGCGCCCGTGACGGAGGCCCTGAGCACCCTGTCGGACCGCACCGCCGAAGGTGCCTTGCACCAGCTACTCGACCTGGTCCGGCGGCACTTGGGCGCTGGCACGAATGCCGACGATCTGACGCTGACGGCGATTGAGTATCGACGCTGAGGGGCGCAGGGCCCGCTGGCGCGGGAGCGTGTCGTCGGGTAAAATCAGGCCGGTGAACGTAACACTATTCGAGAACCTCAAGCAGTTCGTCGGCTTCTCCGACGCGGACGTAGAGCACCTCCGCGACCTGGCCGCGGTATTGGAGCCGCACTTTCCAGACGTGGCCACCCGTCTCTACCGCGAGGCGCAGCGCGACCCCGCAGGGCGCAAGATCCTCGCGGCTCCGGCCGCCGGCGCCGCCCTGCGGCAGGCGCTACTCGTCTGGCTGCGCAGCTTGTGCAGCGGGTCGTACGATGCCGACTACTTTCACTCGCGGGCACAGGTCGGGCGTACGCACGTGCGTGTCGGCGTGCCGCAGTACCTCGTAATCGCCGCGCTCGAGATCATTTGGCAGGAGCTTTCGCAGACGGTGGTCGCGGCGGGCATCGCCGCACCGCAGGCGAAGCTAGCCGCGCTGCACAAGTTGTTCATGGTCGAAACGGCCCTGATGCTCGAAAGCTACCGCGAGAGTCACACGGCGGAAGTGCGGCAAATCGAGCGCGAGGCGCTGGAGGACAAGCTGCGTGAGGCCGAGCAGCTCGCGCAGGTCGGGCAACTCGCCGCGTCGCTGGCACACGAAATCAAGAACCCGCTCGCCGGTATCAGCGGGGCCATTCAGGTCATTCGAGCCGGCCTGAAGCCCAGCGACGCGCACTATCCCGTGCTGGGCGAAGTGCTGCGGCAGATCAACCGCCTGGACCGGTCGGTGAAAGACCTGTTGGTCTATGCCCGGCCGCGGCCGCCGCAGTATCAGCGTTGCGATCTGTCGCGGGCCGTGGAGCGGGTGCTGACGCTGCTGCGGAAGGAGCCCGAGTTTGAGCGGGTGAAGTTCGAGTACAGCGTGGCGCGGCACTGCCCGCCGATCGCCGCGGATGAGAACCAGCTCGAGCAACTGCTCGTCAACCTGCTGATGAATGCGGCGCAGGCTTCGGCGCCGGGCGGGCTGGTGCGTTTGACCGCGGTCGGCGATGCCGACGGTGTGCAGCTCGTGGTGCAGGATCACGGCTGCGGAATGACCCCCGAGGTCCTCCGCCGGGCTTTGGAGCCGTTTTTCACGACGAAGGCCCGGGGCACGGGGCTGGGCCTGCCGATCTGCCGCAAGATTGCCGAAGCCCACGGCGGCAGGTTGAGCCTGCGGAGCACGCCGGGCGTGGGCACGGAAGTAACCGTGGAGCTGCCGGAGCAACCCCCCGCGCCGGCGGCGGGAGCGGATGATGAACATACGCGTTCTGATCGTTGAGGACGAGGCGCTGATTCGCTGGTCGCTGCGCCAGAAGTTCGAGGAGCGCGGCTATCGCGTGAACGAGGCCGAACTCGGGCGTGAGGCGCTGGCCGCGTTCGAGGAAGGGGCCTTCGACCTCATCATGCTCGACTACCGGCTGCCGGACATGACCGGGCTGGACGTGTTGCGCGGCGTGCGGCAGGTGGACCAGGACGCCGTGGTCATAATGATGACCGCGTACAGCACCATCGAGACGGCGGTCGAGGCGATCAAGCTCGGGGCTTTCCACTACCTCGCCAAGCCGTTCCAGATGGATGAGCTGCTCGTCACGGTCGACAAGGCGCTGGAGACCACGAAGCTGCGCCGCGAGGTGCGCGAGCTGCGGCGGCAGTTGCAGAGCGAGTTCGGCGTCGACGCCATCATTGGCCGGGACCTGTCGATGTTGCGGCTATTCGAGACGATCAAGCAGGTGGCGCGAACCGGCGTGTCGACGGTTTTTCTGCGGGGCGAAACGGGGACGGGGAAGGACCTCGTGGCGCGCGTGATTCACCACGGCTCGGAGCGGGCTGCCGCTCCGTTTGTCAACATCACCTGTACCGCGCTGTCCGAGTCGCTGCTGGAGAGCGAGCTGTTCGGGCACGAGCGCGGGGCGTTTACCGACGCGAAACTGCAGAAAAAGGGGCTGTTCGAGTTGGCCGACACGGGGACCTTGTTTCTGGACGAGGTCGGCGACATGCCCGCGGCCCTGCAGGCGAAGCTGTTGCGGTTTCTGGAGGAGCGCAAGTTCCGCCGCGTCGGCGGGACCCGCGAGATCTCGGTCGATGTGCGGGTCATCGGCGCCACGAACCGCGACCTGGACAAGGCCATCGAGCAGGGGCGTTTTCGCCGCGATCTGATGTACCGGCTCAACGTCGTCACGATTCTCCTGCCGCCGCTGCGGGCCCGGGGTGACGACGTGCGGCTGCTCGCGCAGCATTTCCTGGCGCGGTTTGCGACCGAGTTCAAAAAGCCGCTCGGGCCGGTCTCGGACGAGGTGTATGCGCTGCTGCGGGAATACGGCTGGCCCGGCAACGTCCGTGAGCTGCGCAACGTGATCGAGCGGGCGGTGTTGCTGTGCAAGAACAACACCGTAACTCCAGAAGACATCGTGCTGGGCCGCTCGGAGCATTTGTCGTGGGAAGGCAACATTGACACGATCACGTTGCCGCCCGAGGGATTTGACTTCGAGAAGCTCAGACGTCTGGAAAGTCACCTGCTGAGGCAAGCGCTGGCCCGCACGAACAACAACCAGACGCAGGCGGCCAAGCTGCTCAATCTCTCGCGCGACCGGTTGCGGTACCGGCTCCAGAAGCACGGGCTCTTGTAGCGGGCGACCCGCGCGGGTGGCTGCCGAAACGCGGGGGCGGCGTCCTGAGCCACATCGGACGGCGCAGATCCGCAGCGGCCGACTGTGGCACCGGCATCTTGCCGGTGGAAGCAGCACTACGGGAAAACCTCGGTCGGTATCCCCGCGCCTCGGACCGCCGCGGCGATCGGCTCCAACTCCGCCGCCGTCAGCGGCGCCACGTACGCCACCAGC
>JAGVEP010000325.1 GCA_020058145.1 Phycisphaerae bacterium
GAGAAAACGCCTATTTCTCAGCTATTTTCCGAGATGCGCCACGCCGCCGGCAGCGACGCCGATCACAACCAGTTGCTGTTATTCAAGTTATGACCGGACGGTACTGATTCCTCATTCTTAATTCTCGCTCCTATGCCTCGCGCAGCGCGCGGACCACTTCCACGCGCGCCGCCCGCCACGCCGGCACCAGCGCCCCGGCTACACCCAGCGTAATCACGGTGGAGATCGCGCACACCATGATCTCCGGCGTAAGGCGAATATCGAACGCGAGCGTGGTGAAATTCGTCGCGGCGTACATGTCTTTGGCATGCCCGACAAAGTCCAGCCACACCTGGCAGGCCAGGCAGCCAACCACTCCGCCCGCGAGCGTCAGCATCATCGCTTCCAGTACGAAACCGGTCAGAATCTGGCGGCCCGAAAAACCGATGGTGCGCAGCATCGCGATTTCGCGGGTGCGCCCCGCGACCAACGTGAACATGGTGTTGGCCACCGCTACGGCCGCGGCGATCGCCATCACGGAAACCAGCACCGAGACCAGGGCCCGATAGGCACGGATGCGGCTGGTCTGGGCCTGCCAGTAATCGCGCTCCGTCTGAGCCGTTAGACCGATGGCGGGACCGGCGATTTCTTCGACTACTTTGTGCGGGTCAACGTCGTCGCGGACGCGCAAGGCCGCCGACGAGTACGTATCGCGATTGTGGGCGCTCTGCAGGCTGGGCAGGTAGGTCCAAATCTCGCTTTCCAGCGGCCCCCCGCGCGCCGAAAAGAAGCCGACCACCTGGTACTCGCGGTTGTTGCCGTAGCCCAGACGGATGACGTCGCCGACTTGCAGGCCCATGAACTGCTCGGCCGCCTTGACGCCCACGACCACTTCCTGCGCGCCCTTCGAGAACAGCGGCCCCTGCAACTTGACCGTATCGTGGACCCGAAAGGCCGCTGCGGTCACGCCGCGGACGGCCACGTTGCCGGTCGTCTGGCCTTTGTCCCGCCGGCGCGGCAGCGCGATCTGGACCATCAGCTCGGGGCTGACGAGCGGTTCGTGGGTATCAGCGTCAACCGCCAGCGCGGGCAGTTGGATGAGGCGATTGAACTCCTCAACTGGCAAGGCACTCGAACTTTCCGCCGATGCACCGCGGCGGATGACGATGATCTTGCGCTCATCGCTGGCGACCGCCAGGGAGTTATTGAAGGCGACGGAAAATCCCAGAATCCACGCCTGCGTCCCGACGACCGCGGCAATGACCAGCACGGTCAGCACCGTCGTCGTTCGATGTGCCAGCAGATGGCGCCAGTGATAGGAAAGTGGTAAAGCCATCGCAAGTTCTGCGCACTCAGCTCCTACGCTACGCGCCGCAGCGCATCCGTCGTCCGCAGCCGCAGCGCTTGATACGCCGGCCACACGCCGGCGAGCAGTCCGACGACGATGCCGATCGTCAGAGCGCCCACCACCGCCAAAGCCGAGAAGCGTGGCGGGCTGAACGACGCGGAAATCAGCATCTGCCGCGGAATCAGCGCCAAGCCGGTGGCCGTCGGCACAATGCCTAGCAGCGAGCCGAGCAGCGCCAGCAGTAGGCTCTCGGCCAGCACGAGTCCGAACACGCGGCGGGGCGGAAACCCTAGCGCCTTGAATACGGCCAGCTCGCTGGTCCGCTCGCGAAAGCTCATCATCATGGAGTTGCCGGCGACGAGCGCGATGATGAACACGACGACCAGCGCCATGCTGCGGGCCAGCCCCGGGATATCGCCGATAGCCTGCACGAACCCGCTAATGAACGCGTTCTCATCCTCGCTCTTCGTTTCGCTCGGGCTGTTGGCGAACAGGGCGTCAATCTCCTGCTGCAGCGCGCGCAGATTGGCCGCGCTGGTACACTTGACCCAAATCAGGTTGCACCCGGCTCCCGTCGCACCGTCGGCCTCCAACGAGTCCCGCAGGTAATCCCGCCGAAAATAGAACATGTTGGGCGGCGAGCTGTTCGCGATGATCTTGACGATCATGAATTCGAGCCGCAGGTACGGCGGGATGGTGCTCTTGAGCTCGACCCGCTGCCCCACGTGCCAACCGTGAGTCCGCGCCACGCCGTCGCCGACCACCGCCGCGCGCCGCTCGCTCTGCCAGCGCGCGCCCTCCTCCGGCGAGAGCTCGAAATCGCTGTAGACGACCGGAAAAGTGTCGACGTCGCAGGCCAGGCTCGTCAGCGTATCTTGCGTATCCGGCACCCGGCCGCCGAACCAGCGCATGGCGCAAACCGCCCGCAGCCGCTGCCGTTGCGGGTCCAGCTCCTCGATTTTCCGCCGCACGCCGTCGGGCAAGTAGCCGGTCAGGGCCATTTTGTTTCGCACCGCGAGGCGCAGTTGTTTCTCGTTCTTGGCGGCGGCTTCGGTGAGCACGACGACCAGGGACAGGGCGAGCACGAAGATGCCCATCGGCAGCGCAAACGCGACGGCGGTGAGGCCCGTCCGCAGCGGGTTCCGCGTGAGGTTTCGCATCAAGACGTAAGTCAGCGTCACGTTCGTACTCTGTAGGGTGGGCAGTGCCCACCAATCGCGCTGTAGGGTGGGCACTGCCCACCATCCTCCCCGCCTCCCTCTCAGGGAGGGGTTGGGGGAGGGTCGGAACGCTCCTGGTTTCTCACGGCCGACGCGGAGGTCGGCCGCTACTTGGTGGGCCGTGCCCACCCTACACGCGCACCGCCTGCGCCACGCGCGGATTCACTTCATCGCGGTCCAGCACGCCTTTGTCCAGGTGCAGCACGCGCTGGCCATAGGCCGCGGCACGGGGGTCGTGCGTCACCATCACGATCGTCTTGCCAAAATCCGCGTGCAGCAGACTGAGCAGATTGAGGATTTCCTCCGATGTTTTCGCGTCCAGATCGCCGGTGGGCTCGTCGGCCAACAGCACGTCCGGGTCGGTCACGATCGCGCGGGCGATCGCAACCCGCTGCTCCTGGCCGCCGGAAAGCTGGCTGGGCCGATGGTCGCGCCGGTCGGTAAGCCCGACCACCTCGAGTGCGGTGTCGACGCGCCGCCGCCGCTCGCTGGCCGGCATGTGAAACAGCAGCAACGGCAGCTCGATGTTCTGGGCCGCGGTGAGCACCGGGACCAGGTGGTACATCTGGAAAATGAAGCCCACATGCCGGCTGCGCCAGGCGGTCAGCTCACGCTCGCTCATCCGGGCGAGCTGCGCTTCGCCGACCCGCACCGCGCCGGAGGTCGGTGAATCCAGCCCGCCGACCAGGTGCAGCAGCGTCGATTTGCCGGAGCCGCTCGGACCCATGATCGCGACCAGCGCGCCGGCATTGATCGTCAGACTCAGTCCATCGAGAGCCGGGATATCAATGCGGCCCTTGCGATAGTGTTTGTGTACCTCAACCAACTCGATGTCGGCAGCGCTCATCCCAGGCTCCGTGGGGCCTCCGGTGATACCGTGGGCCGATTATAGCGGGCGGAGGCCGGTCGTGGCGCTGCCGGCACCGGACCCGACCGCGATTTCCACTGTACATGCCGCGGGCGACGGGCTAACCTACAGGTGCGTCGTATCGCACGTGTCCGCTGACCCCGATTCGATCGCGCTGCTATGAATGCTGAACCACTTGAGATCGCGGAAGGCAGTGACCACCCCTACTGCCGGCAACTCTCGATCTTCCTGGAAAACCGTGTCGGGCAGCTCTTGCGCATCGCCCGGCTCCTCGAAGGCGAGCCGGTGCACATCCTGGGCTTGTCCGTCGACGCCTCCGTGGACTGCGCAATCGTGCGGCTGCTGGTGGACGACCCGGATTTGGCCCATCAGATCCTGACCGACGCCCGCTTCGCGGTGTCGGAGAGCGAGGTGCTGGTCGTCCCGCTGCCAACCGGCAAACGCGGCATCCTTGCCGTGTGCAGCGCCCTCATCGCCGGCGAGGTCAACATCAACTACGTCTACACCGTCTGGGCCGGCAAGGACCCGGAGCCCTGCCTGGCCATCCAGGTCGACGACATCCAGAGCGCCGTTCCCGTCCTCCAGGCCCATAAATTCACCCTGCTCAATCAGGGCGACCTCTAGCGGCAGCCGATGCGGCCTCCCGAGCTCCCGCCTGCGCTGTGTTCCTGGACCCTGAGCGACGGCTACGAGCTGCGCGGCCGTATTTGGCGACCGACCAGCGGCACACCACGCAGCGCCGTACTCTATCTTCACGGCATTCAATCGCACGGCGCCTGGTTCGAGTGGTCCGCGGCGCGGCTCGCCCTGACCGGTTGCGTGGTCGTACTACCGGACCGGCGCGGCGGCGGCCTGAACCGCGCAGCGTGCGGCGACGTGCCGC
>JAGVEP010000099.1 GCA_020058145.1 Phycisphaerae bacterium
CGCACCGGCTGCGACGCGGGCGGCACGCCATCCGTGGCGTCCGATTCCTTGGCCTGCCCGACCCGCCGCACTGGGGGAGGCATTCGCATCAGCGAATCGCACAGGCCTAGTGTACGGTGTTTGTTAGGTTATGTAAAGGCCATTTTGTGCGCTCCACACCGGGCGGTGGCGCGGGGGCCCTGCCCGGACACAAGTACCGCGGCGTCCAGTACTTGGCGGCGGATCACACCGCCTGCGATCGACTTATCGGGTGGGTTTACCTAGGGTAAACACCTGTATTCTGGGGTGTTTTTCCGCGACATAGTTGCCTCTGCATTCCGGTCCCCGCCCGCGCGAAGCCGTGCTCAGGGGGCGGCGGCAGGGGTCTCGACCGAGCGAGTGGTCGGGTGAATGAGGGGATGTTTCGGAAGCTCGATTTCCAGAATCTGGCGCAGGCACTTCCGCATCCGGGTTGTTGCTGTGTACACCGACGAGAAGTTCAATAGGCAGCCGAGAAGAGCAAGTAGGACGACGAGCACTTGAGCCAGTTCATTCGTCAGGAAGTCCAGCGGTCCAGGCGCGTTGTTCGTTCGTACGACGAGCCACAGAAGCACCGCCCCTGCGTAGAGCGCGATCCACAGCAACGCGACGCGGGATCGGAATCGCGCATGGCGGGCGAACTTCGGGTGGGGAACGCGGGTAAACAGGTTGGCGTAGATGGCCAGCAGCCCCCACGTGCCCAGGCTCCAGGGGACGAGCAGGAAAGTCGGAAGGTCAATCCTCCAAGCGTGATCCGCTATCGGCGGGGCTGTCCAGGCTGCGCCGGCATGCTCAACGACGCTCCAAATCACTGCGACGGATATGGCAAGACGGGCCGTGAGGAGTGGCGCCTTACTACGCTTTGCGGGAGCCCGTGGGGCGGCGCTGGTCACCGCCCAGGTGGCGATGCCGATTCCCACCAGGACCGCCGACTGAACGGTGAATGTGATGAATGTCGCGTAACTGATCGCGTGGCCCCAATCACCTAGAGTGGCTAGAATTTCCACGACTATCGCCTTGGATACGATGACGGCGCAATAAAGGAGGAGCGCGAGTCGCAGCCGCGCGGCACCGAGGTACACGCGCCGCAGCCAGCCGCGATCGGCGAGGACCAGGCGGTCCTCAAAGAAGCTCTCCTTGATCTCGCCGCCACACTCGGGGCAGCGCCCGCTCGGGTGAAGTCCACGCAGGTTGTAGCCACACTGAGCACAATCCAAATCGAGATTGATGACCGGCTGGTCGTCGACCGGTCGCACGTCGGCGGGCCGCTCGCTTGGTGGGGCGATTGAGGTCACTTGTCGATGCTGGTCCGCCTGGGCCTTCAGACGGTCGTAGTAGCTGGACGAATCGCGCGGCGTTGGCTCCCGACTCTGCGCCGGAACCTGCTGCCATTGCGCCACGCGCTCCGCCAGCGCGCGTTTGCCCTGCGCGAGCGTGCCCTCCGCAGTACCGCAAGCGAGAAGGGCACTCAAGAGCCTGCCCGCCGAGCGATAGCGATACAGGGCGTCCCGGTGTGCGGCGCGCTCGACGACCTCGATCAACTCATCCCCAACGCCGCGGGCGTGCAGCCGCTCGACCGGCAGCGGAACGGCGCGCTGTTGGGCGCGAATCTGGTCAAGTTCACCGTGGTAAGGTACGTCGCCGGTGAGCAATTCGAAGAGGAGGATGCCGAGTGCGTAGACGTCGCTGCGCGGCGAGACCGTGCCGTCGAAGGTCTCCGGCGCCATGTAGGCGGGCGTGCCCGCGACCCGCCCGGCCGCCCGGGGTCGCAAACACGCCAGGCCGAAGTCGCTGGCGAACACGTCGCCCGTGGGTGCGACCAGGACGTTGCTCGGTTTGATGTCGCGATGGACGATCTGGCGCAGGTGCAGCTCCTCGACCGCCTCGCAGAGCCGCACGCCGGTCGCAAGTACCGCCGGCACATTGAGCGGGCCGCCGGCGCGGAGCAGTTCGTCCAGCGTCGGACCGTCGACGTATTCCATCATCAGATACGGGGTGCGCTCGTGTACGCCGGCGGCCAGGATGTTGGTCAGCCCGCCATGGCGTACGGCGGCCGCGGCGCGGGCGCCTTCCAAAAAGCGCGCAAAGGCTGGGTCACCATTGTCGGCGACCGCGTTCAGCAGGAACTTTACGGCGACTTTGCGGTCGAGGACGCGGTCATAGCCGAGCCAGACGATGCCCATGGCGCCGCGCCCGATTTCGTGCTCGAGGCGCACGCTCCCGAGGGCCGCGGGGACGTTCGTCGGAACGCCGCTCGCGTCCACAGAAGTCGCGCGGGTCGGTGCATCGTTGGGCGAACCAGCCATAGCGCCCTGACTGCCGGTGCGTCGGTCAAGGGAGTCGTAGCGAGCGGGTCCCAAGTCGGAAAATGTGAGACTTGGAGCGGCCAGAACCAGAATGTATAATACGGATCGGCCTTCGCCGGCACAAGACCCGCTGAAGGTGTGGTGTTCGTGGTTTGCGGAGCAAACAGGCCGTGGCGTCGATCATACTTGCGTCTGGGCCCAAGGCGGGCGAGTTCTATCCGCTTGGCAAGCGCACGACGGTCATTGGCCGCGATGAGGCGGTGCCCGTGCAGGTGATCGACGAGCACGTCTCACGCAAGCACGCGCAAATCCACTATGAGGCGCGCGACGGCCGGTACTACGCGCTGGACATGAAGAGCACGCACGGCACGTACGTGAACGGCCGCCGGATTCAGGACGATTTCGCCCTTTCCGAGGGTGACCAGCTTCAGCTCGGCGGCGTGACGCTCCTGTTCACGCTGCGCGACTTTCCCGACCGGGATAGCGCCATGAACCACTGGAAACAAGTGGGCCAGCGTGGCAAGACAACCATGCCGGAATAAAAGCGTGCACGCCTAACGCCATTCGGGACAGCCACCTATTTTCGAGAGCGGAAACAGGGTGCTGACGCGTAACAACCGCCTGTTGGAGCGTCGCGAACACTCGATACCGAGCCCGCGCAACGAGAATGACCGCCTGCTGCGGGCCGTGCGGTACGCCTACAACGAGGAAACCGGCAACGTCGCCCATATCGCGGTCAAGGACAAGAACCCGGGTGGCGGCTTATCCGCACGCTCCGTATGACCCGAACAGCCCGAAGCTGGGCTGCAATGGCGATATGCTCCGCTCGACGATGCGAGGCACTGATGTCGCCGGACCGTCGCGCCGGCACCCGTAGCTTCAACCCAGCCTATCACTCACCCCACTCACGGCTGCCGCCTCGTGGACACGCCGATCAAGCTCCTGCCGATACGCACGGCGGCAGTCCCGGTCAAACAGCACACGCCGGTAGTGTTCGAGCAGGTCAGGCCGATACCGGCGGAGCACTTCCTGCACACTCGGCCAGACCCGCGGCCGCGGATTGAGCGTGTCCGTCCAGATCTTGTCCACGCCCACGTCGGCCGCCAAAGAGAAGAGCCTGGCCAGCGCGGCGTCGGTGTCGCTGATCTCCGGCAGCAACGGACCGAACATCACCGCCGTCGCCAAGCCGCTGGCCTTGGCCTGCCGGAGCACATCAAGCCGCTCCGCGACGGACGCCGCCGCCGGCTCCCAGATCGCGGCCCAGCGCTCGTCCGGCGTCGTGATCGTTACGCCCACGCGTACGTCGCGTCCGGCGAGGATGTCCAGATCGCGCAGCACCAGCCGGCTCTTCGTCAGAATGTCCACGTGAAAGCCAGCAGCCAGCAGCAGCCGACAGCATTCTCGCGTCAACCGATAGTGCGCCTCGAGCGGCTGCCAGCCGTCGCACGCACTGCACGCGAACACGTCACCGGGCGGCAGACGGCGGATTTGGCGGGCCAGGACGACGGCGGCGTTGACCTTCACGTCCACAAACCGGCCCCACTCTTCCGCGTGTGGATGAAAACGCTGCATGTACCGGGCGTAGCAGTACCCACAGCCATGCATGCAGCCGACGTAGCAGTTGAATGAGTAGTCGCCGATACCGCAGCGATTCAACAGAGTCTTGCAGGACACTTCGCGAACTGTGACGCCGTCCGCGGTGACCTGCGGTCCTGGGCGGTGCCCGTCGAGTGAGTCGAAAAGCGACGCTTCATTGCCGTAAGTCATGGCTGGGCCGCAGCTTTCACCTCGGGCGGCGCATCGTGCCGCCCTACGAAACAGCGGCCGGACCGCCGACAGGCTGACCGAGGCGTTGCCCGCGAAGCGTACTATACAGACGTACCGCGACGTCCGCGTTGTGCGACGGTCGGAGCGCCGGAGAGAGCCGGCTCAAGCGCTGCCGCCCGGCCAACCGCGGGCCAGGAGCCAGAGTCATGCTGCACGAGTTGATTCTCAAGAACCGGAGCTACCGGCGTTTTCACCAGGAAGTCAAGATCGACCGCCCGGTCCTCGATGAGTTATTGGACTTGGCGCGCCTGTCGGCGTCGGCCGGCAACATTCAGCCGCTGAGGTTCATTCTGTCCTGCGACCCCGAGCGGAACGCCCGGATCTTCCCGCAGCTTGGTTGGGGGAGTTACATCAAGGACTGGACCGGGCCCGCGGAGGGTGAACGTCCCTCAGCATACATTGTCATCCTCGGCGACACCGGGCTCAGCCAGTCGTTTGGCTGCGATCATGGCATCGCAGCACAGAGCATCCTGCTCGGGGCCGTTGAAAGAGGGCTCGGCGGCTGCATGATCGAGTCGATTCAGCGCGATCAGTTGCGCGTGGTGCTGGGCATCGCGCCCAAGTACAGAATTCTGCTGGTCATCGCGCTCGGCCAGCCCGCGGAAACCTGCGTGATCGAGCCGCTCGGTCCCGAGGGCGACGTGCGCTACTGGCGTGACAACTCGGGCGTGCATCACGTGCCGAAGCGGGCGTTGCACGATCTGATTGTCGGTTAGTGCGGTTTGCACAGACTTGTAGCGGCCAAGCTCTTGCTTGGCCGGGGAAAACGTCCTGGCCCCGCACGGCCGACGAGGATGTCGGCCGCTACAAAGAAACGCATACCGCGTCCGCCTCGATCTCGATCAGCATGTCGGGGTGAATCAAGGCGCGAACTTCGACCATCGTCGTCGCCGGCGGATGGGTCGCGAAGAACTCGCGATGCGCCCGGCCGAATTCCGGCCAGCGCTTAATGTCGGTGACGAACATGCGAGTGCGGACGACGTGCTCCAGGCCGGCGCCGAGGTCGTTCAATGCCTTGCGGATGATCTCCAGGCACCGCCGCGCCTGGGCATAGCCGTCGCCGGGCGCGAACACACCACCGTCGTCCGCGACAGGCGCCGTACCGGTCACATAGATGTGGTCCCCGGCCCGCACGGCGCGGCAATAGCCGACTTCGGTTTCCCAAGGAGCGTGGGAGTAGGCTCGCGAGACAGGCGTCATCGGCGTTTACCTCCAAAGATGCCTTAGCTCGACTTTTGCCATTTTGTGGTCCTTCACGCGGCCCGACTCAAGTGCTCCAGCAGCGTGAGGCGTAATCGTCTCGGGAGTTTTGCGACCCCCG
>JAGVEP010000123.1 GCA_020058145.1 Phycisphaerae bacterium
CTCCGCGTCCGACGGCGCGGGCTTGCGACCCCGCGTCCGACGGCGCGGGCTTGCGACCCCGCGCCCGCCGGGTAACGTCTCCACCCATAGATCATGGACAGCGTGCTCGCCACAGTGTGGAACTACCTTTGGACGCCGATCGCGGCGACGCCGTGGACCGCGTGGCGGGAATTCTGGCTCCAGGAAATCTGCGACGACCGCCTCGTGATCGTGTATTTCCTCCCGCTGGTGCCGCTGCTGCTGCTCGTGCCGCGCGACCGGCTGCGGATCGGGCTCATCGCGAGCGGTTTGGCCTTTGTGGCCTATCTTTGCGGCGTGCTGTACGCGGGACTGTGGTTGCTCACCTGCGTCGCGCTGCACCGGCTGGGCGAACGGTTTGTACGCGAATGCCAGCGCCACGACGTCCTGACCATCGGCCCGCCGCTCGCGGTCGGCACCATCCTCACGCTCTGGTACTTGACGACCATGGGGCTCCACCACGTGCCCCTGCCCGCAGTGGTCAACGCGTGGTTATTCGACCATGCGCGCTGGCTGTTTCCGCTGGGCGCCCGCGGTCTCGCGTGGGAGCCGGTATTTGCCCAACTGCACGCTCGGCCCGCCGCCGGCCCGCCGTTTCCGCTGCTGCACGCCATGTTCTGGAACGTACACAACATCGGCACGGCGTATCTGGCCGCGCGGATGCTGCATTATTTCGTTGAGCTAAAGCGCGGGACGATCCCCGGCGCGCGGCGCAGCCTGCTCAACTTCCTCGCGTATACGTGCTATGGCCCGGCGCTGCTGCAGGGCCCGCTGGAGCGCTTCGGCAAGTTCCAGGACGAACTGGACACGTGCCACACGCGCCGTGGCTGGCAGCATCTACCGCCGGCGATGGTTCGGATCGCGTGGGGCCTGGGCAAGAGTCTCATCGCCACCTGGTATTTCCGCCCGCTGCTGCGCGACGTGTACGGGGTCGGTGGCACGGAGGTTTTCTGGCAACATCCCGAGCAGATTCAGAGCTTCGTGCTGCTCTACTTCGGCGTGTTCTTCATGATCTTCTGGCTGTACCTGGAATTCAGCGGCTACTGCGACATTTCCGCCGGCATCGCCCGACTGCTCGGGTACCGCCAGATTGAGAACTTCCGCCTGCCGTGGATCGCGACGAACATGCGCGACCTGTGGCGACGTTGGCACATCAGTTTGTCCGAGATTCTGCGGGATTACCTCTATATTCCGCTGGGCGGCAATCGGCGGCACCCGACGTTCAACATCTGCCTGACGTTCGTCCTCATCGGCCTGTGGCACGCCGTGACGCCGCGCACGGCGGTGTGGGGCCTGCTCATCGGCCTGTGCGTGGCGTTCAATCAGCATTGGACGCGGTGGATGAAGCAGCTCGACGAGCAGCCCACGTCCCGCCTGGCTGTCGTGCGACGCGCCTGGCTGCGATTGCAGCCGTTGCCGCGTCTGTGCGCGTGGCTGGCGACGCAACATGCGTTTGTCTTCGTGCTCTTCTTCTTCTTCGGCGGCAGCGGGGGTATCAAAGTGACGCGGGAAATCCTGCGGCGGGTCGTGCAGGCGCTTGGCGGCGTGGAAATGTAGCGTCCGACCCCCGTGTCGGACGTAGGAGGCCGGTGGCACATCGCTGCGTTACCGGTCATTCACGTCGGCCACGGGGGGCCAACGCTACGGCGGCGGGCGAGACGCCCACACCACCCGGACGGGCGCCGACGCTACACGATGTCCCCGTTTCGATAGCGCCACACGCCGTCCACGATCGTCCCGGCCGCACGGCCGCAGACTTTCCATCCGTCAAATGGCGTGTTGCGGCTTTTCGAAGATATCTTGTCAGCGTCGATGGTCCACGCGACAGCCGGTGTGAGCAACTCAGGGAGCGTTCGGCTCATCGCGGGTTGTCTAGCGTGAAGAGGCAACCACAGAGGCGCTGAGGCACAAAGAAGAGGGAGATCGCCCGTCGCGGACGCATCCAAGCGGCCGCCGAACCTCTTGGGACGCTCATCTTGCCCTTGAACCACCCCACGCCCGCCTGCTATGCTACGCGGAATGGGCTGGTGACTAATCCGGATTGACACGCGCCCGGCGCCGCGGACAATGGCGCCTGTCGAAACCTCTCAAAGACGGAGCGAAACCGGTGGCAACCTATCACTACACCGCAATTCTCGAGCGCGAGGCGGACGGCGGGTTTCACGCGTACTGCCCGGCGCTGAAGGGTTGTCATTCGCAGGGCGATACCTTGGACGAGGCGATTGACAACATCCGCGAGGCGGCCGAAGCCTATCTGGAAAGCGTCGCAGCGCACGACGAACCCATCCCGCAGGAGGACCTGCTGATCAAGCCGGTTGAGGTCGCCATATGAGCAAACTCCCGGCGGTGGCCGCGCGGGACGTGATCCGGGACCTGCGCGACGGCGCAAGAACGGCTATGTGAAACTCCGATGCCAACAGTTGCCCGAGTCGGTCCGTATCGCTTCTTCTTCTATGCCGGCGATCGCGATGAACCTGCGCATGTCCACGTGGAGCACGAAGGCAAAGTTGCGAAGTTCTGGCTTGACCCGCTCCGGCTGCACAGCAGTGGCGGATTCTCTCGGCGGGACATCGGTCGCATTGCAGAACTTCTGCGCGTACGCCAAGGACGCCTATTAGAGGCCTGGAATGACTATTCTTGCGGTTGAGATCACGATGCCGGTGGCCGAAAGCGTGCGAACCAGCGACGATACGCTGAGCGTGGAATTGAGCGACGGACGCTCGATCTCGGCGCCGCTCGCGTGGTTTCCCCGCCTGTCCCACGCGACGCGCGCGGAGCGGAAGCATTGGCGGCTGATCGGCCGCGGGCAAGGCGTCCACTGGGAAGACATTGACGAGGACATCAGCGTCGAGGACCTTTTGGCGGGACGACCCTCCGGCGAGAGCCAGGCCTCCTTCAAAAAGTGGCTGGCGGCGCGGCCTACGCGCCCGGCGACGAGCAGCAAGCGCCGTCGGCGGTCGGGCGCAACGTCCGGCCCCCGTGGTGGACGTCTGCGTTGACCCTTACTGGCGGTCGCTGCGCGGAAATAGGTGGCGGTCCTTATTCAATGGCGCAACTTCGCGTGCGCGATGGCCACCGACGCCGCTTTGATCTGGTGCAAGAGAATGAACACGATGACCAGCGCTGCCAGCGCCGCCAGCAGCCCAAGATACGGAATGATCGAGCATACGCACAAGATGCAATGCGTCAGCGCAAGCCCTTCGGAAACCGGCGGCGCCGCGATCTGATACCGGCGCGCGTAGGCGTTGACGTCCTGGGCAAGCCCATAGTAGGCCACAAAGTGCCAGTAGAAGTTGAAGAACGGGATGAAGCAAAAGCCGACTGCGTTCCCCGCCGAAGTTCGCTGATACCCATCCTGTATCTGGTTCCATGCCTTGAACAACAAGATCAATGCGAAGACGCCCGCGGCGATCAGCGTCACAAAGCCGATCAGCACGAACATGAGCGGGATGCTCACGCCAGCGAGAATCGCGAACCAAAGATACAGACTTGAGAACGTCTCCGGGCGATAGGGGATCACCGGCTCGCCAATCGGGCCGCGCGGGAAGACGGCCGCGCCGGGCTGATAGCCCTGCACCGCTGGCGCAGGCGCCGACGACTGATATGCGGCAACGGGCGGCGCGTGGTCCGTTCGCTGTGCTTGGTGGTGGGGCGCGACGCCGCAGCGCACGCAAATTACGGCCTCGTTGGGGATCTGGTTGCCGCAGTTTCTGCAAAACATGGATTCGTAGCCTCGAATCAAGGGACAGCCACTTCCCCGTTACGATAGCGCCACGCGCCGTCCACGATCGTCCCGGCCGCACGGCCGCGGACCTTCCAGCCGTCAAACGGCGTGTTGCGGCTCTTCGAGTACATCTTGTCGGCGTCGATGGTCCACTCGACAGCCGGATCGATCAGTGTCACGTCCGCCGGCTGCCCGACCTTCAGATTTCCGCCCGCCACGCCCAGCAGTTCCGCCGGCCGCGTCGACAGCGCCGCAATCAGCCGCGGCCAAGCGATGACTTTGGGCTCGAGCAGCGCCCGAATGAAGAGCGGCAAGGCCGTCTCCAGCCCGATGATCCCGAACGGGGCGAACGCAAACTCGTGTTCTTTGCTCTCGCGGCCGTGCGGAGCATGGTCCGTTACCAGGCAGTCAATCGTCCCGTCACGCACGCCCTCGAGGCACGCCGCCACATCCGCTTGGCCCCGCAGCGGCGGCTGCATCTTGAAATTCGTGTCGTAAGTCGCGCACGCCTCCTCGGTCAGCAGCAGATGGTGCGGCGTAGCTTCCGCCGTCACGCGCTGCCCGGCCTTTTTCGCGGCCCGAAGCAGCTCGACGGCCCCCGCAGTCGAGACGTGGGCGACGTGGTAACGCACGCCGCACTGCGCCGCCAGCGTGATGTCGCGCTGCACCATCACCACCTCGGACGTCGCCGAAATCCCGGACAATCCGAGCCGCAGCGCCGTCGCACCGGCGTTCATACAACCGCGGGCGGACAGCGCCGGATCCTCGCAATGCTGAATGAACAGCCGGTCGAACATGCCGACGTAGCGCATCGCCCGCAAGCACACGCCGGCGTCGGCGATACCGTCGCCGTCGTCGCTGAACGCGATCGCCCCGGCCCGCACCATCATGCCGATTTCGGCCAGTTCCTTACCTTGCCGCCCCGCGGTCAACGCCCCCACCGGGTACACCCGCGTGTGGGCCGTCCGGGCCGCCTGGCGCAACACGAATTCGACGCCGGAATCGTTGTCCAGCGGCGGGGCGGTGTTCGGCATGCAAGCGACCGCGGTGAACCCCCCTGCCGCGGCGGCCGCGGTCCCGCTCTCGATGGTCTCGGTCTCTTCGTAGCCCGGCTCGCGGAGGTGTACGTGCATGTCGATCAGGCCGGGCGCGACAATCAGCCCGGAGGCGTCGAACACGTCATCCGCCGACGAAGGGGCCTGCTTGCCGACCGCGGCGATCTTCCCGTCGCTGATCACGACGCTGAGGACTTCGTCGATCTGCTGTGCGGGGTCGATCACCCGCCCGCCGCGAATCAGTATGGTCTTTGCCATGCGTTGTGCCACTCACACGCGCAGTACGGGACGGCTCACTCTGCTGGTCGGGGGGTATGATACTGAAACGGGCACCAACAGAGAACCGCATCGGTGCCAAGGTCGTCACGCACGCCCGCTACGTGATCTTCCAGATGGCCGAGGTGGCAATTGCCCGAAGACTGTTCGCCGCCATCCTAGAGCGCATCCAGCGACTGCGGCGGCCCGGAGTTGGCGTGGTGCCCTCCGGATGAGCCAGCAGACCGCTCAAAGCCGCTCCTGTTCGGACAAGCCGGGCGGATCCCCTGGACCCTGCAGGAAAAGCGGGGCCTCCTCGGGGCTCTTGGAAGCCCCTACCCCGGCAGCAAGGGCCGCTGCGAGCTCGTTCCACTCCCGACGCCCGGGAAAAGCGTGAAAACGTCAGGCGCGAAAGGGGCTTGGCGTTGTACAATAGCTCTGCACCGCCCGGCGGCGGAGTCGGGCAAGGTCATCTGGAAAATGTCGGCTTGCAGGCCCCCGCCCCGCCCTCGCGCGTTACGCTACGCGGAGTAGGTTGGTGAATAACCCCGGGTAAGACACCGTCGGCGCTAGCCTTGGAGCACGCTTGACCGAACTTCGCCAGCGCCGCGACGCATGGGCTATCGCCAGGAGGGTGTTATGCGCATCGCGCTCGTCTCTGCGCACACGCACCCGTTCGCGCTGGGCCTGCGGTATCTGTCGGCGTACCTCAAGTCGATGGGTCACGCGGTTGAACTGCTGCTAATGGGTTCACGCTGCGACACCACGCGCCCCGACTACGCGCCCGCGGTGGTCGCCGACTTCCTTGCGTGCGTCCGTACGTGCGACCTGGTCGGCGTGAGCCTGTTGACCAACAATTTCCATCGGGCCGCGTTCCTCACTGGCGAGATCCGCCGCGCGGGCATCCGCGTCCCGATTCTCTGGGGCGGCACGCACCCGACTGTCGCACCGGAGGAGTCGCTCGCGCTCGCGGACGCGGTCTGCATCGGCGAGGGCGAGGAGCCGCTGCTCCAGTTGGTGGAGCGTATGGACGCCGGTCATGATCCCGCCGGTATCGCGGGGTTCTGGTTCGCGGCCGGCGGCGCATTCGGCAATGCGGCGGAAATTCGCAACCCGTTGCCTCCGCTCGCGGCCGACCTCGATGATCTGCCGTTCCCGGACTGGGACCTGCAGACCCACTGGGTCGCGGGCCGGGACGGCCTCGCCCGGGCTAGGCCGGGCAACCTCCGTGGCGCGCTGACTACGCTGCGCGTGATCACCACGCGCGGCTGCCCGTTCCGCTGCACGTTCTGCAACAACGCCGCGCTCCAGAAGATCCACGCGGGCGTGGGGCCGTGGATGCGCACGCGCTCGCTAGCCAACGTGCTCGCCGAGCTGCGCCAGGCGCTGGCCTGCTTCCCGACGATCCGCGCGATCAACTTCGTCGACGACCTGTTCTTCGTGCGGACAGTGGAGGAAATCGAGCAGTTCGCGGCGGAATACAACCGCCATGTGCGTCTGCCGCTGCAGCTCGACGCCTTCCCGAACACGGTCAGCGAGCGCAAGGTCGCCGCGCTGGCAAAAGTGCCGCTTGAGCTGATCAGCATGGGCATCGAGAGCGCGAGCGCGGACACGCTCAGCAACATCTACCGGCGGCCGACGGCGCCCCGGCGCATCGCCGCGGCGATCGACATCCTCGCCCGCCAGCGGGTCCCGGCCGAGTACCATTACATCGTCAGCAACCCGTACGAGCCCGAGCGCAACGTGATCGAGACCATGCGGTTCATCGCCGCGCACCACCGCGGGCGGGCCGTGCTGCGCGTTTTCCCGCTGATGTTCTATCCCGGGACCCCCCTCTACGAGCGCGCCCGGGCGGACGGGCTGATCGGCACGCGCGACAGCGCCGCCTATGACTACATGGGCAGTGGCGCGCTGCAGTTCGCCAGGCACGATTACCTGGCGGTATGGCTGCGCCTCGTGTTGAACCTGCGGAACCTCGGTGTGCCGCGCGCGCTGTGCCAGCGGGTGGTCGATTTCGCGACGAGCCGCCCGGTGCGCGCGCTGCTCGACCGCAAGTGGTTCTGCCCGGCCGTTTTCCTGGTATACCAGGCGGGGCGCAAGCTCATCCGCAACTTCGTGTACCAGCCGTTCGTCCGCCCGCTGAAGTACCTGCGCCAGTGGCGCCCGGCCCGGCCCCGGGCTGGGGCTGGAACGCCGCGGCGCTGGAGCACGCCCGCGGAGAATCGCGCCGCCCGGCGCCGCCGCGCCGGGTAAATAGGTAAATGGTAAATAGTGGTAAATAGAGTGGTAAATAGGGGTAAATAGGGACAGCCACGAATGGCATTAAGATAGCGATAATTTGTTTCCACAAAATGAGTTACGGACGCCAGCGCGCAAGGGCTCCGGACAAGGGCGTGAGGCGGGCAATCCGCC
>JAGVEP010000278.1 GCA_020058145.1 Phycisphaerae bacterium
GCTTCGTCTACGAGCTCCTCTACGACGGCCACGGCACCGACGGCCGCCCGTTCGTCCCGGGCCTCGTGAAACCGGGCGAGCCGCCGCCGGCGGGTTATGCCGTGACGCGTACGGGGCGGCTGGTCGTCGAGGAATTGCCCGCGCCGGGCACTTTGTCTTGCCCGGAGTGTGCCAGCACGGTGGAGCTCAAACGCGGCCGCTTCGGCCCGTTCTTCTCGTGTACGAATTTCCCGCGCTGCCGGTTCAACTGCAACCTGCGGGGCGAGGCGAAAAAGCAGGCCGAACTCGACATGCCGGCCCCGGAGCGCCCCAAGCCCGTGCTGACGGAGATTCCGTGCGAGGACTGCGGGCAGCCGATGGTGATCCGCAAAGGCCGGCGGGGGCGTTTCCTGGGGTGCAGCGGCTATCCGAAGTGCAAAGGCACCAAGGAGCTACCGCCGGGGTTCAATGCCGAAGCGCCGGTGGCGGTGGGGCAGACGTAGGGGAGAAGGCCGGCGGCGCTGGTTGGAGCGGTCGGAACTGGATGAGAAGTATGAGCGCGTGGAACGCGACGAAGCGCGCCGGTGGTGGGAAGCGGAATACGCACAGACCCCGGCAACGGAGGCGCGGCGGTTTCACATTCTTGGCGGCGCCATCTTTCCGATCTACGACAAGATCATGGGCTCCTCCGGCATCCACAACGTCAAGATTGCCCGGGCAATGCTCGTCGATGGCCGCGCCTGGTCCGTTCGACTCTGCCTCGTTGCCTTGTTGCCCCGTTACCTGCTTCGTCACGGCCTGTCTGAGGAGATCATCAACTACAAGCGCAGGTGGTTCGTCGTGCTGGACGAAGCGGCGACGATCATGCCCCACCTGCTCGTCCAGCGAAGGGCGATGCGGGGCATTCCGACAATGGAGCCGACCGGAGATCGCGAAGCCTGCGGAATTGATGCCGCACGTCGAACGCCGGAATCTGGTACAATGCGGCAGGCCTAAGCCGACTGGACCGGGGCACACGTCCCCCGTCGGATTACCGCTCGCAACGACATAGAAGAGGCAAGCCATGCTTCGTCACACATGCGTCAAATCTCGGCAATCCGTCCGACCTCATGCTCTACTCGCGCTGTCCAGCGCCAACCGGGCTGCCCTCGTTCTCTGCTTCGGCGCAGTTCTGATTGCCACCGCGGGCTGTGCGTCGTCCGCACCCAACTTGCGCTCGCCGACCGAGCTTCAAGGCCGGAGCGTGCTAGCTGGCCGGTTTCTTTTCTTCAAGGATGACCATCCAATCCGGCCTCGCGGCGACCGGACGACGCTTTACGTGTTCTTCAACAAGCAAGGCGATACCCGAGCGTGTCGATTCGAGCCGGACGGTGACGGTTACGTGTACGTTCCGGTGACCGAGGGACAGTACAACATCAGCCGCATTAACTACGTTGGAACGATGGGTGCCGTCGCCTTCCTGGATCTGGACCCGATGCCGGCCGTAAACGTCAGCGCCGGCGAGACTGCCAACTTCGGCACGTTTGAAGTGCGCGCGTCCGAAAGCACGCTCTCGAAGGCATCGACGGTCGCCGTCGGGCTCGGATACATCAAGTGCATGGTGACGCACAACGGGGACTGTACGTCAACCTGTTCCGAGCTCGAAGCACGCCTCAAAGGTGTCGATTTGCCGATCACGGATAGACCGCCATGTTGGCTCAAACGGATGAAGTAGGGTTAGAACGCATCGGTGAGCGTTGAGAATCCGGCTCGTTTCGTTTTCTTCGGAGGTGCATCAATGTGGCGAGGCGGGCGCGACCGAGTTGACAAAACGACAGGAGGTGAGTCATGCCAGTCAGAAGTCGTCATGGGTGCGCGAGGACGCTGCTACCAGACGTCTTGCTGTTGCTGCTAGCATCGACCGGGTGTTCGCCGCAGGCGGGTACGTCGTCGGATCAGAACGGCAGTTCCGCCCCAGGCAATGGGGCTGTCAACGCCGATTCGGCCCAGGCCAGTGCCGGCGACAACCGTCAGTCCCCGGGTTCGTACACGCTCACCTGGTTGCACACGCCGTCAGAGCCTAACCAGCCAGACAAGCGGTACCCTACGATTATCATCACGCACGGTCTAAACCACGAGGGCGCAGCGACGTGGCCATCGGACATGGCTAGGACAATCGTGGAACTCATAAACATCGATCGTGCGCAGCCAGACGCTGTCCTAGTCGATGACATCAATATTGGCTTCTGGAGCTGGGGGTACTACCCGATCATCGATTGGTCCGGCGATCTAGCCGGCTGGGATTCCTGCTATCGTGCGACCCCGGCAGCGGGAGAAGAACTCGCCCGCCAGCTTGAACAGTTCATCGAAGCCGGTTCGATCGACGCTGACCCGTCGCGCATTCACTTGATCGGCTACAGTTACGGGGGGTACGTCTCTGCGGTGTGCGGACAGCGCTTTGCCAATAGCGGGCGCGGCCGGATCGGCCAACTTACGGGCCTCGATGTGCCGGACGTGGTCATTCCACCTCCGATTGTCGAAGTCGACCCTGCCGCATTCGGCGCGGTGACATGGTATGTGCTCACCGGGACGGCGGATCTCCCCATCAAATCCTTGACGCTCGGAGGCGAGAATGTCATCAAGGAGGAGGTCCTTGCAGACGGATTCGTTCTGAACCACGCGAACTTTCCCAGTTGGTACACAGAACACAAGATTGTAAGGCGCCATTGGGACTCTTGGGTCGCGGTCAAGGATTCGCCGCGCGGGCCGCTTTCTTTTGACACATGGGAGAGGCGCCTGGACGTGTCGTATTCGCTGACCTGCCAGGGCTTGCTGCATCCACCGCCGCCGGTGGTCTTGGACGAGGTGCGTTCGGAAAATGGACAGTGGACCATCACAGATTCAGACGACCGGGAAACATCGGTCCAATCTGGGGTTGTTGGCACAGACCCGTTGGAATTGACCCTGCGTGGTGGCGCGTTCGCGAGTCTGCGTTATTCTGAAGGGACACTCATGGCACGGGCGGAGGCGTATGAGCCCGGCTATGCGCACGCCGCGCTGGCCGCGCAGTTCGCGGGCAGCACAACGACTGCATGGCAGAGACAAGGTCCGAGCGCGCGTAACGAGCAGGCTACACCGGTTCTTCTCTACCACGCAGATACCGTCGAAGTACACGTAGGGTGTGAACGAGGGGAGACAGTCCTGCCCCTCACCGAATACAGGCTCAATCCTTCTTCTCCTTTCTTTTCGTTCGTCACTGTTGGCCCGGAAACGGAAACCGTCCGGCTCTCCTATAGAGCCGCGGCCGACGAGTCCAGCCACTTCGGTCGATCCGGCCCGTACGTTGGGGGGTACGTGGAATTCACCGTCGACTTGAACATGTCGCCCTTCCACCCGTGTGTGTGCGATACGCTCTACGCCGGTCTCGCGTATGATGATATCTGTCCGTATCGCGAGTCGGGACTCGCGATTTACCCCGCCGGCGCTGAGCTCTACACCGGTGCCCCAATCAACTGGTATGCGGGCCATATCCGTAGCGGCGCCGAGGTCGTGTGGGGTTCGTCACTTGCCTTTTCACTCGAGCAGTCGTCGCACCCTCAGGATGGCATTTTCACTATTGAGTCCGAGAGGCAACGCTTTCGGCCTACGGTTCCGGGTTTGTACGTGATTAGGTTGACCTGGACTTCGAATGACGACGGCACCTCTGCCAGTAGCAACGCCATCGTCTTCGCATCAGGCAGTCGCGAGTAGCCCCGGCGATCAAAGACACGCGAAGCGTGGCTACGATTAGACGCGTCCGAGCGGCATAGTCGTTACGTATCACACCGCCGCGAATCGACCATAACCCTTCTGAACAGGCTCGGCGGACTACGAGGCAGGCCGCTCGCCTGCGTTTCGGGCTCTGACGTCCGGTCCTGAGCGACGCTGCGCCCTGTGCGGCGGCGCCGAGAGACCGGTGGTGCATTTCAGGTTCAACCGCGGTCCTACGGACCGAAGGAGGTTTGCGATACAGAACCAAACCCGTGCGAGCGAGGAGCTTTTCCGGCGTAGGTCGGACGACGCAGCTTCATCCGAGCCGACTGCGCGAGCGGTCGGGAATGCTTCGGAGAGCGGTCGGGGGGGACCGACAGCTCGCGCTGTCGGCTCGGATGCCCGGACGGCCGACACGGGGGTTGGCCGCTACAGGCACGGCCGACACGGGGGTCGGCCGCTACACCGTCGGATGCC
>JAGVEP010000512.1 GCA_020058145.1 Phycisphaerae bacterium
CAGCGGCCGCTGGCGCCGCAGAATCCCCGTCCGTCCAGACCGTGGCGTGCTCGGTGGCGAGATTCACCGTGGCTGCCCGCACGCCCGGAACGCGGCGGAGTGCCGTCTCGACCGTCGCGACGCACCCGGCGCAGTGCAGCCCGCGAATATCAAGCTCCAGGCGTTCGTTGGTGGCGGCTGGGTGGCTCACAGGTGTCTCTCGCCAGCATTCGGACCGTTTAGATTCTAGATCGGCAGGCCGGCTCTCGCGATCACTGGAGCGGGAATCCGTCCGGTCGCGTGGTCCCTGGTCCGCGACTCCGCCCGACCCTGGACCGATCGTCGTAATCGCGCCCTTCCGGCGGTTGCATCGTGGGGGCGCGGGCACTAAACTTCTGCCCGGATGCCGCCCGCGGCATCTGTAGCACTGACGCCCGGCCCCCCGATTTGTGGTGTGTGGGCGGCTGACCCGGCGGCGCGGTACAGGCGTGCCGTCGCGGCGGGCGAACCGACCTCGAGCCGGGAGTCCAGCGTGGCGAGGTCCAAGGAGATCCGGATGTCATCGGTAGTGCGTCTCTGGAGCGGGGCAGTGGTGCTGACCCTGTTGGCCCTCGTGTCCGTCGCGACCGCCGAAAACGAGCAACTGCACGCGGCCGGCGCCTTGTATGACCAACATGAATACCAGGCGGCTCAGACCGCACTGCTGGCGGTCGACCGCAACGCCCTGACCGCTGCGGAGCGCATCCGCCTCGACGAGCTGCTCCGCACGCTGCCAGAGGCGATCAAGGGGCACGAGAAAGGGCTGCAGGACCTGAGCCGCGCTGCCGACGCCTACGACAACGGCGATTGGCAGATCGCCGAACAGCTCTACCGCGCGGTCGAGGGCAACAAGTACCTGCCGAAGGCGACGCAGGCCCAGGCGACCGCGCAGCTCGCGCGGCTGGCCGAAAAGCAGAAGCTGGCCGAGGCCGCTAAGCCCACCGGAGCGGTCGAGCAGACGACCGCGACCCCAGCCCCGCCGCCAGCCGGTACCCCACCACCCGCCGCCGAGCCCGCGGCGGAAGGCGCGTGGCAGGAAACGCCGACCGAACTCCAGGCTGAGCCGCACCGGCTCACCCCCACGGACGAATTGCGGATGCGCGACGAGCTGCTCTGGCAACGGGCCGTCGCGGTGGCCGAGTCGCTGGCCACGGAGATTCGCACCGACATCGCCGGCAACGACTTCACCGCCGCGCGCAAGAAAATGGCGACCGCGCTCCAGTCGGTCGAGGCGGCGGCCCGCTTCGCCGAGCCCGTCTCAAAATACCAGACGACCCACGACGGACTGGTCAAGCTCCAGGAGGAACTGCAGCGCGCGGCCGACGCCTACGCCATGAAGTCGGCCGATGACCAGCGGCTGGAGATCAAACGCCGGATTGAAGAGCGCAAAAAGCAGATCGAGCAGCAGAAGGCGGAGACGATCCTGCAGATGTTCAATTCCGTGGATCAGTTGCGCCGCGAGCGGCGCTTCGGCGAGGCCGCCGAGGTGCTGCGCGAAGTTCTGCGGATCGATCCCGGCAACGCCGAGGCACGCTATCAACTCAACTGGGCCGAGGACCTGGAATCCTTCGACCAGCAGCGACGTTGGCAGGACGACCTGGGCGTCCAGACGCGGCAGGCGCTCACCAACGCCGAGGAAGCCCTGATTCCGTGGGACGTGGACATGATGTATCCGCGGAACTGGTTGGAGCTCGCGGCCAAGCGGAACAAACTCGGGCTGACCGGTGGGGGCCGCGACCTCGGTGACGTGGAAGTCGATCGCCAGATGAGCGCCGCGCTGCCGGACGTGCGTTTCGAGGAGACTGCGTTCGACCAGGTGCTGGCCTGGGTCGGGGAGATGACCAAGCTGAATCTCGCCGTGGATTGGACCAACATCGAGGATGCCGGCATCGAACGCGAAAAGGCGGTCACGGTTCAACTCAGCAATGTCACCGTCCGCACCTTGCTCACCGAAGTGCTGTCGCAGGTTGGGGGCGAGGTGCGCCTAGGCTTTGCGGTCGGCGACGGGCTGGTTCGCATCGCCACCAAGGAGAAGCTCGACAAGGACAAGGCGGTTCTCATTTACGACATTCGCGACCTGCTGATTAACATCCCGCGGGCCAACCGCAGCACCGGGTTCGACGTGTCCCAGGGGCTCGGGCAAGGCGGCGGCCAGGGTGGGCAAGGCGGCGGCGGTGGTGGTGGCGGCAGCGGCAGCGGCATGTTCGGCAAGGGCGGGCAGCAGCAGGGCCAGCAGCAACAGCAAGGCGCGCAGGAGCAGCAAGAACTCGTGGACAAGATCACTGAGATCATCCGCGAGACGGTGGAGCCGGATTCCTGGCGCGAACGCGGCGCCGGCGACGGCTCGATCCGCGAGCTGAACGGCCAACTCATCGTCTACAACACTGCCGACGCCCACGGTCAGGTTAACGGTCTGCTCGATCAACTCCGCGAAACGCAGGCCCTCCAGATCAGCGTCGAGACGCGCTTCCTCAACGTGACCAACAACTTCCTCGAGGAATTCGGCGTCGATCTGGACTTCGTGTTCAACGCGGGCACCGCCGGCTTCGATCAGGGGCAGGGCACGCAGGGCGTGCTCACCGATCCGGCGACCGGCGCGATCGTCCTCGTTCCCCGCGACTACTCGCGGATCGGAAGGTACCCTTCGGTGCCGACTTTCGGGCAGCCGCTGATCCCCGGCACCGTGCCGCAGCAACCCTACAGCCAGGCCGGGCTCGTACCGGCCGAGGGCGGGATTCTCCCGCGGGGCGGCCGTTTCACACCGCTCTCGGTGCAACAGGGCTCGGCGGGCCTGGCGCAGCCAAGCGTCAGTACGGGCGTGCCGGGCTCGTTCGGCACGCGCGCCGGCCTGACGCCGGCGCTGAACATCGCGGGCTCGTTCTTGGACAACCTGCAGGTCGACTTCTTGATCCGCGCGACGCAAGCCAACGCTCGGTCGAGCATCGTACAGGCTCCGCGCCTCGTGATGTTCAATGGGCAGGCTTCCTCGATCTCGGTCGGCCGCTCGCGGACGTATGTCGCCAGCCTCGAGCCCCGGCTGGCCGAAGGCGCGGTCGGCTTCGCGCCGATCACCAACCGGGCCGACAGCGGCGTGTACATGTTCGTCGACGGCACGATTAGTGCCGACCGTAAATACGTCACGCTGACCGTGGATGTGCGGCAACGCGACGAGCCCACGCTCGAGCGCTTTGAGGTGCAGCGGGCCAGCGGCAACTCGCCGGGCGCTTTCATCTCGCTGCCCGACTACAATTTCGCCACGCTCTCCACCACCGTTTCGATCCCGGACGGCGGGACCGTGCTCCTCGGCGGGCTCAAGCAGGTCGGCGAGGTCGAAACCGAGGCCGGCGTGCCGATCCTGAGCAAGATCCCCGTGCTCAAGCGGGCCTTCACCAACCAGACGTCCATCAAGGACACACGCACGCTGCTGATCCTGGTCAAGACGAAGATCATCATTCAGAAAGAGGCCGAAGAAGAGGCCTTCCCGACGTTCACGCGCACCGGAAACTAGCCATCCTCTCGATTTTGGATTTTGGATTTTGGATTTTGGATTGCACGTGCCGCGCGCGGCCCAATCCAAAATCCAAAATCCAAAATCCAAAATTCCGCGCGGCATTTGCACCGCTTGTCTGGTGCGCGCTCGTGGTCGGCGTCGCTGCCCAACCGCTGCCACCTGCGCCACACGCTCCCGTCGCCTTCCAGCCCGGCGTGTGGATCGACTGGACGCGGCGGGAAGTACACGTGCAGACCCGCGTGGTCCTGCGCAGCGGCGCACTGGAGTTTCTCGCCTGCTGGCCTGGGAAAGAACACGAGAGCATCCTGCGCTGCGAGGCCGCCGCGGTATACGTGTACATGGCACTCGGCCTCATCGGTGTGCTGCCCGGTCATCCGCCCATCTGGGACCCACAGACCGAAACGTATGGCGACCCGACCGGTGACCTGATCGAGATCGCGCTGCAGTGGCAGGCCGACGCACAAACCCACCTCACCGATGCGTATACCTGGCTGCGCGAACTGGAATACGACCGGCCGCCGATCGCCCGCCCCTGGGTCTTCGCCGGCTCGCAGCGCCGCACCGCCGGCGCGCTAGCCTCCGACGTCTCCGGCGTCGGCGTGGCGCTCGTCGATTTCCCCGAAAGCCTGATCTGCCTTTCGCGCCGCTATTCCAGCCAGTCGACCGGATTGTGGGTCACGGCGCATACGCGGGCGATTCCCCCCGTCGGCACGCCGGTACGCATGATCCTCCGCCCCGCCAGCACCCGTGTTTGGCGTGCAGAAATCGACTTCCGCGGCGACGTCTGGTTGGACGGCCGCTGGTGTGCGCCCGCCGACCTCGCCGACGTGATTACGTTGGCCCGCCGCCTCGACCGGGCGCACTGCCAGGAAATTCGCGTGCGCGGCGCGCTGCGCAGCGACGTCGCCCGACTGCGGGAAGCGCTGCAAAGCGCGAGTGTGCCGGATGCGGCCTTCCATTTCGTCGGACGTTAGTTCCAGGGAGTTGTCCGTTCTCTGCCGCGCGTTGGCACACCGGCCGGGATAAACTCTGCCATGCTCGCCTTGGCTCCCAGCTTTGGTTACATAGCGGATGCTCCAGTATGACGCCCCCGGTCCCCTCGCTCTCCGACCGCATTCGGCACGAGCTGCTGCCTCGCGTGCGGCACCCGGCCCAGTACATCGGCGGCGAGGTCAACCAGCCCGTGCAAGCCGGTGATTGGGCCGCGGCCGAAATCCGCGTCGCCATCGCCTTCCCGGATAACTACGCCGTCGGCATGTCCAACCTGGGCTCGCAGATCCTCTACACGCTCGCCAACCGCACGCCCGGCGTGTGTGCCGAACGGGTCTACTCGCCCCAGTTCGACGCCGAAGCCGTCCTGCGAAGCCGGCAACTGCCCCTGTTCACGTGGGACACGCGCCAGCCGGCGCGCGACGCGGACATTCTTGCCGTCTCGCTCCAGTACGAACTCTGTTTCACGAACGTGCTGAATCTGCTCGACTTGGCGGGTATCCCCCTGCGTGCGGCGAAGCGCACGGACGACGATCCCCTGGTTCTGGCGGGCGGCCCGCAAGCCGACAACCCCGAGCCGATGGCCGAGTTCCTTGACCTCGTGGTCATCGGCGATGGCGAGCTGGCACTGGCCGAATTGCTCGCCGCCGTCGGCGAGTACAAACGCAGCGGCGTCCGACGCCGCGAGATGATCCCGCTACTGGCCCGGCGTTTCCCATGGTTGTACGCCCCCAACCTCTACGAACCGAGCTACCACGACGACGGCACGCTACGAGAACTGCGCCCTACCCTCGAAGGCCTGCCGACGCAGATCGCGCGCGCGCACACGCCGGACCTCGATGCGGCGCCGTATCCGGACCGCCCACTCGTGCCGTGGTTACCCGCCGTCCACGACCGCATCGTGATCGAGATCATGCGCGGCTGCCCAAACCTGTGCCGCTTCTGCCATGCGGGTTACACCAAGCGCCCGATCCATTTGCGGAGTATCGAGCGGATCGTCGAGTTGGCCGAGCAGGGCTACTGGGCCACCGGGCACGAAGAGATCGGCCTGCTCTCGCTCTCGACCGCCGATTATCCGCACTTGCACGAATTGGCGCTGCGCCTGAACGAGCGTTTCGCGCCGCGCATGGTCAACCTCAGCTTCCCCTCGCTGCGCGTCGATCGGCTGCTGCGCGACATCCCGTGGCTGGGTAACTCCGTCCGCAAGGGCGGGCTCACGCTGGCCGTCGAGGCCGCCAGCGACGACCTGCGCCAGGCCATTCGCAAAAAGGTCACCGACGGCAAGCTGCTCGATGGCGTCCGTGCCGCCTATGAGGCCGGCTGGAAGCACGTCAAGCTCTACTTCATGGTCGGATTCCCCGGCGAACGCCCGGAAGACATCGACCGCATCTTCGAGCTCAGCGTGGCTGTCAGCCAGGAACGCCGCAAGCTCGGCAAGGGACCCGCCGCCGTGACCGCGGCGATCGGCTGGCTCGTGCCAAAGCCCTTTACGCCGCTCCAGTGGATGGCCCAGCCGCGTGTGGAGTATTTCCTCGCCGCTCGCGACCGGTTGCTGAGCCTGGCCAAGACCCGGCGCTCGGCGGTCCAACTGCGCATGCAACGCCCGCAGCGTTCGATCCTCGAGGCGGTGCTCGCCCGCGGCGACCGCCGGCTGGGTCCCGTGATTCACGAGGCGTGGCGCCTGGGGGCCCGCTTCGACAGCTCCGACGACGCCTTCCGCCGTGAGCACTGGGACGCGGCGTTTGCGACTGCGGGCGTCGACCCCGCTTTCTACGCTCATCGCAACCGTTCGTTCGGCGAACTGCTGCCCTGGGACCACATCGGACTTCGGCTGCCGCGCGCGCATCTTGAGAGGAGCTATCGGGACGTTCTGAGCCGGGCGGACCGCTGACCATGGGACGCAGGCGGAGCGACGGCCACGCGCCGCCTGTGCCGTGTGGGGCGGCGGTGCGGTATAATGCGAGTTGTCTGAAGGCCTGCCCGGCGTGGGCGCTGCCCGCACGAGGTTCGAAGCGTGGTCCGTAGTTCGCGATTGATTGACAAGCGTCTCGCGATCCTGAGCGTCGCCGTCCGGCACGGGGCCAGAAACGTGCGAGTTTTCGGTTCCGCCGCCCGCGGCGACACCGGCCCGGACAGTGATGTGGACCTGCTGGTCGACCTGGAGCCCGGGCGTAGCCTGCTCGATCACGTCGCCCTCTGGCAGGATCTGGAGGAGCTGCTGGGCTGCCGGGTGGATATCGTCGTCGAAGGCGGCATCAGCCCGTACCTGCGCGACCGGATTGTGGCTGAGGCGACGCCGCTATGAAGGACGACCGCGTTTACCTCTTGCACATCCGGGACTGCCTGGAACGCATTGCCGACTACATCGGGCCGGGCCGCGCTCACTTCTTCGCCGACACGAGGACTCAGGATGCCGTCCTGCGCAATCTGGAGATCATCGGCGAGGCAGTCAAGAACCTCTCGGCGGAGCACAGGGATGCCTATCCGGACATTCCCTGGAAACGAATCGCCGGCCTGCGCGACGTACTGATTCACGGTTACTTCGGCGTGAAGCTCGAGCCGGTCTGGGAGGTAGTCGAGCGCGAGTTGCCCACATTTCGGGCGGCGATCGAGCGCATGCTGGGCACGTGAAACGAGCGGCGTGCCCCATCGAAGGGCTAATCGGGCTTCTTGTCGCGCGTGGTGGGCGGTACAATGGAACCGATAACGCGACTCCGGCAGCTTCGGCGGGTGCGACGGTTCGGGGAAACCTGGCCGTGTGCCACTGTCCGCCGCGGCGGACAGTGGCACACGCCGGGGAACAGCGCCCCAAGAGTGCCACCTGCCCCGAATCGGTTAGAATGCCGCTATGAACCCGACGGTCTACATCGAGACCACCATTCCTTCGTACTATTGCGACACGCGCCCTGCGCTGGCCAGCGACATCGCGCGAACCCGGGAGTGGTGGGACCGCGAACGGGCAGCCTACGAGTGCTTTATTTCGCCCGTCGTTCTGGACGAACTGGCCGCCGGCGTCTACCCCACTCAGGCCGCCTGTCTCGCGCTGGTTCAGGACCTGCCCCTCTTGGCCGTGGCGCCGGACGTGATCGAGATGGCGGAGCTCTATCAGGCCCGCGGCGTAATGCCGAAGTCACCGATCCGGGACGCGCTGCACGTCGCCTTGGCAGCCTACTACCGGATGGACTACCTGTTGACCTGGAATTGCCGGCACATCGCGAACGTGAACAAGGCCCGGCACTTGGAGATGGTCAACCAACGCATCGGGTTGAGCACTCCTCGGCTGGTCACGCCGCACCTGCTTCAGCCCTGGGAGGAACTCGGATGAGCGCGGACAGTCCCATCGTGGAAGAAGTACGGCAGCGTGCCGGAGAGCTCAGCGCACAGTACGGCCACGATCTGCGCAAGTATGTTGAGCACTTGCGCGAAATCGAGGCGCGCCATCGCGCGCGCGTGGTGGATCAGGTGACCGTCATAAGAGCTGCGCCCGCGCCGGCGGAGTCGCCAAGAGAGCCACGGTCCCGAAAGACCGGTTGACCCGGACGCGGCGCGCGGCAAGCGTGCCACCGCGCGAAGGAAAGGGGCGAGCCGATGAAAAGCGAACGAACCTCGCAGGTATGCTCGCAGGGTGCCACGGCTGTCTCAGCAGGGAGTATGGGCATGCTGCCCGCGAACGAGAGACCGCACTGCTCACAGGGCAGTGGCACGGCAGGCCGCAGAGCGCATCTATCGGCACGTGCGGGCGGCGATCGAGCGCATGCTGGGCACGTGAAACGAGCGGCGCGCGCCGGCGGGCGGGAATCGCGATTTGCCCGAGCGCGCTGAGCGCGACCGACATGGCGGCGACCGGGGTCTGTTCTTTCGGTTCATCACAGCCCGAACGTGAGCCAGGGCCCTTCCCGGCGGACAGGTGCGCGGGTCCCACAAACCCGGCGCGACCGTTTTACGGATTTTTTTCGTGAATTGTGGAAAGATCTTTGCGGTATGCTACGAGAGTACAGCGGGAAGACGAGTGCCGTAGATACGGGGCGCCGCCGTGCGGCGTGCGGGTTTACGGGAGCTGAGGCGGTGATTCGGCGGCGCGGGTGACACGCGGGCCGCGGCTCGGCGGTCCGCCGCAAAAAGTAGCGTCGGCCCCCTGTGGCCGACGTAGAACACCGTGAAACACGCCCTTTGCAATCGGTGCTCGCCGGCGAGGGGCGATTTGCGGCGGACTGTCAGGCGCCGGGTGGTCGGTAGGCGCCCGGCTGGCGGCCATTGGCGGGTCTTGAGAGGAGGTCTTTCGATGAGCAAGAGTATTCGAACGATCGCATGGGGTTTGGGCCTCGCCGCCGCTGGCTGGCTGGCGGCGCCGATGGTCTGGGCACAGGATCAGGGCTCGATCGTGGCGTGGGGAGCCAACTACCATGGCCAATGCGACGTCCCGGCGCCCAACAGCGGCTTCGTCGCCGTCACGGGGGGCGGAGGCCACAGCCTGGGACTGAAGACCGACGGCTCGATCTTGGCGTGGGGAAACAACGACTTCGGCCAGTGCGACGTCCCGGTGCCCAACAGCAGCTTCGTAGCTGTTACAGGGGGCGACTACCACAGCCTGGGCCTGAAGGCCGACGGCTCAATCGTGGCGTGGGGATACAACGTCTGGGGCCAATGCAACGTCCCGGCGCCGAACAACGGCTTCGTTGCCATCGCGGGGGGCTCCTCCCACAGTCTCGGCCTGAAGGCCGACGGCTCCATCCTGGGGTGGGGATGGAACGGCGAGAACCAACAATGCAACGTCCCGGCGCCCAACAGCGGCTTCGTGGCCGTCGCGGCCGGCAATTCAGCCAGTCTGGGCCTGAAGGTCTTCTACGGCGACCTGAACTGCGACGGCGTGGTCGATTTCGACGACATCGACCCGTTCGTGTCCGCCCTCGGCGCCGACCCGCTGGCCTGGAATCTTGCCAACCCCCGCTGCCACTGGCTCAACGCCGACTGCAACGCCGACGGCGTCGTCAACTTCGATGATATCAACGCGTTTGTGGCGCTGCTGAGCGGTGGGTGAGCCACCGCTCGGCGCGGAAGCTCATCAGAACACGACGCGCTAGCGAGTGAGACCAGGTGGATTCACTCGCTGGCGCGGGGCACACACTCGCTGGCGCTTCGTGTTCTGAGTGGTCTGCGGCTTGGGGGAGGGCGAGCCTCCTGGCGAGCCGCGGCTCGGCCGGAGCC
>JAGVEP010000433.1 GCA_020058145.1 Phycisphaerae bacterium
CAGGCGGTGCGCTGCGGTCGTGTCTACGCGCTCGTCGGTTCGCAGCATTTCGTGCTCGGCCCGCGCGTGGCGCAGACGTTTGAGGCGCTGTGCCGTGTCATTTCGGACGACGGACATGAGTGAGGCAGCCGCGATCCGCGCCGCCGACGACTGTCTGGAATGCCGCGATCTGTGCATCTCGCGCGCCGGTCGCACGGTCGTTCGCGACGTGAGCTTCGCCCTGCGGCAGGGCGAATGCCTGTCGCTGGTCGGCCCCAACGGGTCCGGCAAGAGCACCCTCCTGTTGGCGTTGTTGGGGCTGATCCCGGTCCAATGCGGCACGGTTCTACTCGCGGGCCGCGACTTGCGCGGGCTCGCGGCTCGCGAGCGCGGGCGGCTGGCGGCTTACCTGCCGCAACTTCTGGAGCGCGCCCCTGCACTCCCCGTGTCTGACGTGGTGGCCGGCGGGCGCTATCCGCACAGCGGCCCAGTTCGCCGTCTGGCCGCCGCGGACCAGGCCGTCGTCGCAGCGGCCATCGCCCGCTGTGGCCTGAGCGAACTTGTCGAGCGGCCCTTCAACACCCTCAGCGGCGGCGAGCGTCAGAAAACGCTGCTCGCGGCGGCCATCGCGCAAGACCCGCTCGTGCTGCTGCTTGACGAACCAAGCACCGCGCTCGATCCGTCCTACCAACTCGAACTCGTGCACATCCTGCGGGCCTGGTGCCGCGACCGCCGCAGCCTGCTCGTCGTCAGCCACGATTTGCTGCTGCCCGCCGCACTCGGCGGCCGAGTGCTCGCGCTGCGCGAGGGACGCCTCGTCGCCGACGGCCCAGCGGAACAAGTGCTCGCACCTCAGACGTTGGCGCAAATCTACGGAGCCCACTTTGATACGCTGACCACGTCCGCGGGACTGCGCATCGCGCTGCCGGCCTGGTGGTCGGATCCGCTCCCGTAGGGCGGGCTCGGCCCGCCGATTGGGAGGGGAGAACCGCCGACCTCCAACGTCGCTCACGGGGGAGCGACGCTACACGCTCCGCCCGCCGCTCACAACCAATCCGCAATCGGCCGGGCGTGGCGCGCAAACTCCTCCACCGGCAGATTCACCGTCCCCCACTTCGGGCTACGCGTGCGGGCACCCCCGATGTACTCGTCCAGTGCCACGCCCGCAAACACGTAGCGGTCCCCGTGGAAAATGTGGACGATTTCCGCCGGCGGCTCGCCCACGGCGTCCAGCCGATACGCGAACACGAGCAAGGCCGCGAAGCCGTGCCCGAAAACCTCCTGCCACTGCCGCAGGCCGTCGAGGTCGGCCTGTGTGACCCAGTTTTCCCAAGCCGGCCGGCTTTGTCCGGCCCGTGCCACCCAGCGGCGGCCCTTGACATCCACCAGCCAATTCGTGCCCCCCGTAGAATAAACGATGAAATCAAAGCTCTTCAGCTTGGCGTCGCGAAAGGCGGCCCGCTTGGCTTCATCGACCGCCACGTAGGGTATCTGCCGGTTGCGGAGGTAGTGCTCGAACGCGGCTTCATAGTCGTTGTGACTTTTCACAGCACCACTCCGCGACGACACACTACCGGCCGGCGTGTAGCGGCCGGGCTCCGTACCGGCCTGACCTCAACGAAACGTCCGCAGCCAAGCGAGCCCCCGGTCGGCGACCTGCTGAATCACCTGCGGGTAAAGCTCCCGCTCGGCAATGCCGACACGCTCGGCCAAAGTCTCGGCCGTATCGTCCGGTCGCACCGGCACGCGCGCCTGGGCGACAATCGGCCCGTGGTCGTACTGGTTGTCCGCAAGGTGTACGGTGCAGCCGCTCTCCGTCTCCCCCGCCGCGAGCACCGCCTCGTGTACATGCCGCCCGTAAAACCCCCGGCCGCCGTAGCGCGGCAACAAAGCGGGGTGAATATTCAGCACACGCCCCGCGTACCGCGCCGGAATCCGCCAAAAACAGAGGAACCCGGCGAGCAACGCCAACTCCACCCCGGCGCCCGCGAGTACGGCGGTGATGGCGGCGGAAAAAGCGCCGTCGTCCGCATGATCCCGCCGACGGATGACCGTCACGGGCAGGCCCGCCGCCCGGGCCAGTTCCACGCCCCGCACCGTGCCACGCGAGCTGATCACCTGTCGCAATTCCGCACCGCGCAAGCGACCGTCGCGTAGGTGGGCGAGCAAATTCTCCAGCGTGGACCCCCCGCCCGAGATCAACACGCCGAGCTTCAAGACCTCGCGGCTGGTCGGCTGACTATTCACCCGGTGCCTCGGAACGTCCCGTAACCGTTCCTGCCTCGCGACGGGAACTATCCCGCGACCAGTAGGCAGGCTTGATGAACACGATACAATACTACTGATAAGAGCGGCAACCCCCGGCGGCGGGGGCGCCGGAATTCTGACCGCGGGTGCAACCCGCACGACCGGTCACGGAAACGCGCGAGCATATGGATAAGGGGCAGTGTGGTGGCGTCTAAGCTCAACACCTATGAAAACCAGGCCAAACTGAGCGTCGTCCTGGGCATCGTCGGCAGCGCGGCGCTCCTCGGCGTCGTCGTGATGATGCGCAAGAATTTCGACGTCGGGACCTTCTATACCACCTACAACACCCGCAGCCTCTGGCTGCCGCTGCTGGGCAGCGGTCTGCTCGTCGGCCTGGGAGCCGGCGCAGCCGGATTCTTCATGGCCCTCAACAGCGCCGGCCAGCGGCGAAATACCCAATCGAGCCTGGCCTGGAAAGGCTTCTTCCTCAACGCGATCGTCATCACCGGCCTGCTCGCCGCCGGAACATTCTTCTATTTCACGAGAAACTCGGTCACCATAGAGTCGAGGACGGCGGCGGTGCCGACGGTGCTGGTCAAAAACGCCTGACAGCTCGGCGGGTGCAACCCGGCCTACTTTTCACCCAGTTCGCGCCGACGCCGAAAGAACGCGCGGAGCAATTCGGCGGCCGGCTCGGCCAGTACGCCCAGCACCGTCTCTACGCGGTGGTTCAGCCGGGGGTCTTGTGTGATTTGGTACAACGAGCCGCAGGCACCGGCTTTCGAGTCCGGTGCGGCGTAGACCAGCCGCGCCAGCCGCGCCAGGATTAGCGCCCCGGCACACATCGTGCATGGCTCCAGCGTGACGTACAGTGTGCAAGCGTCGAGTCGCCACTGGCCGAGGTACTCCGCCGCCGCGGTCACAGCGAGCATTTCGGCGTGCGCCGTCGGGTCGTGCAGCTTCTCTCGCTGGTTGTACCCGCGCCCGATGATCCGGCCCTCATGAACGACTACGGCGCCGACGGGCACGTCCTCGCTGTCGAGCGCGCGGCGGGCGAGTTCGAGCGCTGCCTGCATGAACCGACGGTCGATTTCATCTGGGTGCAATCCCAGCATGGGGCACCATTTCCCTCATTACATAGCCCGCGCTATTATGCCCGGCGTCCCTCAGCCCCGATATGGAGCCTGCCCAGTGGCCAACGCGTCTTTGCTGAATCTGACCGTCGATCAATTCCTGACCCGCCTGGCGTCCGACGCCCCGACACCCGGCGGCGGGAGCGTGGCCGCGCTCACCGGGGCGCTAGCGGCCGGCCTCGGCCAGATGGTCTGTGCCTTTACCGTCGGCAAGCCGAAGTTCGCCGCCGTAGAGCCCCAGGTCCGTGACCTCGCCGAGCGCCTGCGGCGTGCCGCCGAGCTGTTTCGCGCCCTGGTCGACGAGGACGCCGCCGCGTATGACGTGTTGAGCGCGGCTCTGAAGTTGGACCGATCCGATCCGCAGCGCCAAGAGCGCGTCGCCCAGGCCGCCGCGCTCGCGGGTACCGTTCCGCTCGAGACCGCCACGCTGAGCGCGAACGTACTGTCTGACTTGGCGCATTTGCGAAAGATCGCTAATCCACTCCTGAGCAGCGACGTCGTGGCCGCCACGCACCTGGCCCAGGCCGCCCAGGACGCCGCCGCGGCGAATGTGCAGGCGAATTTGGCGTTGATGCGCCCCGCGGACGCGCAGCAGATCGCGGCGCAACTGGAGGCGCTCAGCCGCTAAGCCGGCGCAGCCCCCCGCCGCGACAGCCAGCGCGTGTAGAAAGTCTGAAAGGCGACGTAGGCGTAGCCGACGATGAAAATCAGCAGGAACGGCAGCGCCATCGAGACCCGCTCGAACCAGTTGTCGAAGAGCAACAGCGCCGCCGCACAGCCGGTTAGATACAGCGCCATGACCAGCTCCACCCAGGCCTGCCAGTTCTTCTTGAGCTGGAAAGCACCCAGGCGGCGGCGCCAATCCGTGCTGCCGCTGACCGCATCGCCAAATTTCGGCGTGCGGACAAACTCGCCGGTCTGACCGAAAAAGCCGTCGAGGGTGGCGATGGCGTTATTGAACGCGATGCCGATGCCCACCGCCATCAGGGTCGGCACGTGTCGCAAGCCGTACAGCCAACCGCGGCGGAGTTCGTGCTGGCTGACGATGTAAAACGCCGTCGTCGACCCGAACCCGATCACGAACAGCAGCAACTCAAACCAGAGGACCCACGGCGACTGCGGCTTGCTGAGCGCCAATTTAGCCAGCAGCGCCGGCCCGACCAGCAAACTCAGCAGCACCACCAGGACGTAAACCGCCCCGCTGCTCAGATGAAAGAAAGCCTCCACCTTCACACGCCAATTCGCGTCGCTCAGCAGGACGCGCGGCAAGAGTTTCACGCAGGTCTGAGCCCCGCCCTTGGTCCAGCGGTGCTGCTGGGCTTTGAAGGCGTTCATCTCCGGCGGCAACTCCGCGGGCGAGGTTAATTGCGGCAGGAAAACGAACTTCCACTTGCGAAGCCGGGCCCGGTACGACAGGTCCAGATCTTCGGTGAGCGTATCATGCTGCCAGCCGCCAGCGTCCGCGATGGCGGTTTTCCGCCATACCCCCGCGGTCCCATTGAAGCTCATGAACCGCCCGGTGCGATTGCGTGCGGTGTGCTCGATGACGAAATGCCCGTCGAGCAAGATCGCCTGGGCCTGGGTCAGCAGCGACAGGTCGCGGTTCAGGTGCTCCCAGCGCGTCTGAACCATGCCCACGCGCGGGTCCGTGAAGTAATGAATGGTCTCTTTCAGGATATCCCGCGGCGGGATGAAGTCGGAGTCGAAGATCACGATGAATTCGCCCGTCGCGTATTTCGTGCCCTCTTCGAGCGCCCCGGCCTTGTAGCCGACCCGGTTCGAGCGGTGTCGGTACTCGATGTCGTGCCCGGCGGCCCGCAGGCGTTCGACCGTCTGCCGCGCGATTTCCTGGGTTTCGTCGATCGAATCGTCGAGTACCTGGATCTGCAGCCGGTCACCGGGATAGTCGATTTCGCAGGCCCGCTCGATGATCCGCTGCGCGACGTACTGCTCGTTAAACATCGGCAGTTGGACGGTCACCCGCGGCAGCTCCTCGAAGTGCTTCAGCGGCTGCGGGGCTTTGTGCCGCACGCCGTAGTAGAGCAGGACGAGGAAGTACCGGTGTGCCCCATAGATGCAGATCAGAGTCAGCACCGTGAGGTAGGCGAAGATAGCTACTTGTGCGAACGTATCGGTCTGCATGGACTGCCGGGCCCGCCAAGCGTATGCACGGTCATCGCTCGAATTCCAAACGGATTATGGTAGATAGGGCGGCCGGGCCGGTCAATGCGTCGCACCGCGATTTCAATGGCCCCGCGGACGTGGTAGAATAGCCGATTCGCGACCGCCGAAAGCCGCGGTCTGGGAGTATGACTTTGCCCGACCTGTCCGAAGAGCCCCGCGACACGCAACGTCGCCGCGAACGGGGGGCGGCCATCCACGAATTCGCCTCACAATTCCTCGCCGGGGAAAACCAGGACTTCTTTGAGGAACTTTTGCTGACGCTTTGCCGTCTGGCCCGCGACGAGGCCGAACGTGGTGATGTCAAGCTAATCAGTAAGGCGTTTGCCGAGTTGCGCTACGCCCTCAAGGTGTTCGCCCCCTACCACGAAGTCCGCAAAATCAGCATCTTCGGCTCCAGCCGTACGCCGGAGAGCCACCCCGACTACCATGCTGCCGTCACTTTCGCCCGCCGAATGCAGGAAAGCGGGTGGATGACCATTACCGGGGCCGGCGACGGCATCATGAAAGCCGGCCACGGCGGGGCCGGACGCGCGGCGAGCTTCGGCGTGGCCATCCGCCTGCCGTTCGAGCAAAGAACCAACGTCATCATCGCCGAAGACGCCAAGCTGGTGAATTTCCGCTACTTCTTCACGCGCAAGCTGATCTTCATGAAGGAGGCGTCCGCCATCGCTCTCTTCCCCGGCGGCTTTGGCACGCTCGACGAGGGCTTTGAAGCGCTCACGCTCGTCCAGACCGGCAAAACCCCGCTCATCCCGATCGTCCTGATCGAGCAACCCGGCGGCACCTATTGGCTCCAGTGGCGGGCGTACGTCGCGGCGGAATTGCTGCGCAACGGCATGATAAACGAAGAAGACATGCACCTGCTCCGCATCACGGATGACGTCGATGTGGCCGCGCGCGACGTCCTGCAGTTCTACCGGGTGTATCACTCCATGCGGTACGTGGGCGACGACCTGGTTCTGCGGCTCCGCCGCCGGGTCTGTGCCGCCACGCTGGAGCGGCTGAACGACGAATATGGGCGGATACTCACGGCCGGCCGGGTCGAGCAAGTGGCGATTCTGGCTGCAGAAAACGGCGAATATCCCGACCTGCCGCGGCTCAAGCTGCGTTTCGACCGCAAGAGCTCCGGGCTGCTGCGCCGCTGCATTGACCAGCTCAACCAGGACCCCGAGCCGCCATCGCCGGGGGCAGAGATTTGAAGGTTCCGGGTTCAGGCTACCGGGGTGCAGGGGGCCGAGTGCCGCGGCGGTGTTGGGAATCCCGCCGAATTTACGCCTTTTTTTGACGTCCGCGTGCAAAAACCCCTTGACGGAAGTCGTTTTCTATGCGAGAAGGTGCCTACGCGGTCAGCGGCAGACGCGGTCGTCTGCAATCGAGTTGGGGCCTCACGCTGCTGAGCGTTGCGCCACGGCTCCTGACTCGATGCTGGCCAAGGGTATCGTACATGGGTCCGCTGTAAGCAAAAAAACCGCGGATCTTTGGAGGTTGAACAACTATGGCGAAGGCGGTAAAGGCACGGACAAAGGGTGAGGTGTACAAGGTTCTGGCAGACGTTGTCGGTCTGACCCGCAAACAGGTCGCGGGCGTGTTCGACGAGCTCGGCAACATGATCAAGAAGGACCTGACCAAGGGGCCGGGCGTCTTCGCGCTGCCGGGCCTGGCCAAGATCACCGTCGTCAAGAAGCCGGCGACCAAGGCGCGGAAGGGCATCAACCCCTTCACCAAAGAAGAACAGATGTTCAAGGCCAAGCCGGCCCGGAAGGTGATCAAGGTCCGCGCCCTGAAGAACCTCAAGGCAATGGTGTAGTAGCCGAACTCTTCCTTATCACGGCTGAGCCGCGGGCTCTGGCCCGCGCGGCGTCACCGCGGCCTCTCCCCCGCACCGCCGCGCGGTCTTGGGTCCGCGGCTGGTGTTTTGTGCGCCCGGTTCTGTTCAGCGGGGGGCCAGCGCCAAGCGCAACAGCTTCCGGTCCAAGCTCGCCAGGGGGTATGCGCCGAGGCGGGCGACCGTCACCCACCGTGCCGGCTCGTCCCGGGTCGCACCCGGCGTCGCGCGCAGCCAGTCACAGGAGTACACGTGGACACGCCACCGCCGGTGGGAGAATTGGTGCTCCACCCGACCGCACGGCGCGCCGTCGGCCAGCGCCGGGGACAAGGCGCATCTTTACCGGTCTCCCACGGCCGACACGGGGGTCGGCCGCTACGCCTCGGCCGGTACAGAGCCCGGCCGCTACGCCTCGGCCGGTACAGAGCCCGGCCGCTACACGCGCGCAAGCTGCGCAAATTGCAGCCCGCGCTCACGATAATCGGTGAATTGGTCCCACGACGCGCACGCCGGCGAAAGCAGGACCACGTCGCCGGCCCGCACCCGCTGCCGACACGCGGCCACCGCCGCCGCCAAATCGCCGCAGTACTCCGCAGTTCCGCCGGCACTCGTGATCGCGTCGACCAGTCCGTGCCCGGTCTTGCCGATGCACGCGGTGAACTTTGCCCGCCGGGCGGCTTCCCGGGCCACGGGGCGCAGATCGCTGCCCTTGTCGTAGCCGCCGAGGATCACGAGCAGCGAGCCCTCAAACGCGGCTAGCGCCGTAAGCGCGGCTTCCGGCGTCGTGGACTTTGAGTCGTCGTAGTACGTCACGCCGTCATGCTCGACGACCTTCTGCAACCGGTGCGGCAACGCCTCGAAGGTGGCCAGTGCCGCCAGCGCCACGTCGTCCGGCACGCCCAGGCACTTCACGGCCGCCAGCGCCGCCGCGGCGTTTTCCCGATTGTGCCGCCCGGGGACGTTTAGCCGCAGGTTCTCCCAGCGCTGGGTCAACTCGCCGCGCGTGGCGGTCGGCGTTTCGTCGTCCAGGCCATAGGACCAAGGCTCGATCGTGGCGCCGTGCAGCCCCGGAAGCTGCTCCAGCAGTTTCGGCAGGTCGAGTCGGCGGTGGACGATCGCCACATCACACGCAGGGTCCTGGAACCGCAGGATATTCAGCTTGGCGGCCAGGTAGGCCTCAAACGTCCCATGCCAGTCGAGGTGGTTCGGCGTGATGTCGGTGACCGCGGCTACGTGCGGGCTCCAGCGTACCCCCGGCGTGCGCTGGAGCTGAAAGCTCGACAGTTCAAGCACCACGATGTCATCGGCCACGATCTCCGGCAGCGCATCGAGCAGTGACTTGCCGATATTCCCGCCCACCCACGTCCGCCGGGCGATTGCCTTCCTGCCTTCGTGCCTTCGTGCCTGAGTGCCTACCTGCAAGACGTGCCCAATCATCGCGGTCGTCGTGCTCTTGCCCACGGAACCGGTCACGCCGACGCAGCGGGCCGGGCAGCGTTCGACGAACAGGTTTATTTCGGTCGTGATCGGTACGTTCGCCTCCCGGGCGATCTGCAGGTACTCCGACGACTCGGGCACGGCGGGGTTGACCACGACCAGGTCCAGCGCCCGGAAGTCACGCTGGTCGTGACCGCCGAGATGGAGGGCCACGTTCAGGTCCTCTAGCTGGGCGAGCGCGGACTGGAGCTTCTCGGCGGGGGCCTTGTCGGTCAGGAGCACCTTGGCTCCTTGCGCGACAAGCCAGCGGGTGGCGCCGACTCCGCCGCCGAAGCCGCCGAGCCCCATGACCGTGACGCGTTTGTTTTTCCAGTCCTGGATCATCGTGGCGTTGGCCGTTACGCTCGGGGTATGAACCCGATCACCGTTCGTCCGGCTACCCTTGTCGACGCCGACACAATCACCGCCTTCAACCAAGCGATCGCGGAGGAGACCGAGGGGCGGTCGCTGGTTCCCGCGGTCATTGCGCGTGGCGCTGCCCGGCTGCTCGCCGAGCCGGCTCGCGGAGTGTACTACGTTGCCGAGCAAGGGGGGAGAGTCGTCGGACAGCTTTTGATTACTTACGAGTTCAGCGACTGGCGCGACGGCGTGTTCTGGTGGATTCAGAGCGTCTACGTACACCCCGATTTCCGGCGGCAGGGCGTTTACCGGGCGCTGCACGAGCACGTGTCCGCGGCCGCCCGTGCGGCGGGCGACGTCTGCGGCCTGCGGCTCTATGTGGACCGCCGAAACACGCGGGCGCAGGCGGTCTACCGCCAACTCGGGCTGCACCCCGCGGGGTACGAGATGTACGAGGTCGATTGGCACAAGCCGTAGCGGCCGGGCTCCGCACCGGC
>JAGVEP010000347.1 GCA_020058145.1 Phycisphaerae bacterium
CGGTTGTGGCACAACTGGTGGCGGAGGACGAATCGTAGCGTGGGCGCGGCCCACCAATCAGAGCCGCGCCCGTAAGGCAGCGGAGGTAGGTGTCGGCAGATGGTGGGCGGTGCCCACGCTGCAACGGTATGGAGCGACGTGATGGCCGGATGCCCGGACAACCAGACGCTACTGGCGCTCGCCCGCGGCGAGCTGCCCGCGGAGCAGGCGGCCGCGACAGACAACCACGTCGAGCAATGCCGCCGCTGCGCGAAAACGCTGGCGGCCCTGGACGTGGACGCCGACCTGGTCGCCGAAATCCGCGACCTGGAACAGGCGCGAGCGGAACTGGGATCGGCCCTGGCCGGACTGAGAGAGGTGGAGGAGCGCATTTCGACGACGCTGTTCGGCGGCGCAGCACCGCGGGCGTAGGCGATTGGTGGGCGGTGCCCACCCTACGCTCGCCATTGCGTCGGCGGTGTCGCGGTGGGTATACTCGTATTTGAGGGTCACGCGTTCGCAACTTCGCGATCTGCCGCCCGACGGACCGGCTCGTGGATACGACGTTTACGCACGCAACGGCGCCAGGCGACCGACGTGACCAGCCGGGCGTGCGCGATCCCGGCGAAATTCCGAACTATGACCTCCTGAGCTTCATCAAATCCGGCGGCTTCGGCGACGTGTGGCTGGCGCGCGAGCGCGTCACCGGCGTGCGACGGGCTGTGAAAGTGCTGATGAAGTCCGAAGCTGAGCGAGCCGCGCGCGACATCGCAGGCGTGCGCCGCTATCAGCGTTGTACCCACAACCACCCCCACCTGCTCCAAATCCTCACCGTCGGCGAGACCGAACGTTGCTTCTACTATGTGATGGAGGCGGCGGACAACGCGCAGAGCCACGAAGCGACGAAGCTACGGAGCGACAAAGCCGCGGACGAGCCGAGTTCTGAACCCCCATACACCCCGACCACCCTGCGAACGGTGATCGGCGCAACGGGCCGGTTTGAGGCCCGGACGGCCCTGGCGCTCGTGCAGAAGCTGGTTTCCGCCGTGAGTCGCCTGCACGAGCAAGGTCTGGCCCATTACGACCTCAAGCCCGACAACATCTTGATGGTTGAGGGTCAGCCCAAGATTGCCGATGTCGGTCTGGTTGACTTGCGCGCGGAGCCGCCGCCGCACTCTGGCACGCCGCTCTACATGACGCCGCAGGGACACGCCGATGACCTGTACGCGCTCGGGCGTATCCTGTACGAGCTCGTTTCCGGCCGCCCGGCGCTGGATTTTCCCCGCTTGCCGCCGGAATTGCTGCGGACGCCGCCAGCCGAGCTAACCGCCGCTCTGACGATTCTCAATCGTGCGTGCCAGGCCGACCCGCACCGGCGTTTTGCGTCTGTGGACGAGCTCAGCACGGCGCTGGTCGCGGCCCTGCGCGTTGACGGCCGCATGCACGCTCGCTGGCGGCGACTCTCATGGCGTACAAAGACGTTGCTCGCCGCGACCGGTCTGCTGGTGACGTTCGGCGTCTGCTATGCGGCCGAGGTCGTGTATAGCCGGGTCGTACCGCGGCGCAGATCCGTACACGCAATACCGTTGGCGCCGGCGGATTTCAAACTCGTCGCGGAGCCCACGCCGGACCGGGCCGGGGCCAGGTTGTATCCCTATCTGCGGCTGAAAAGCACGGCTCTACCGGAGGGTGGCCACTACGTTCAGGGTCTGGCGCGCCCGCTGGAGAACTTCGTGGTGGACTATCACTTGCTCTGCCGACGACCCTGGGGCGCGCTCCAGATGGGCCTGGCGGATCAGGCGCAGGGCGGCTGTGCCGTGCGTGCCGGGCTCCGTGGTCAACCCGACGGAATCGGGTTGCGGACGATGCTGGAAACGGAAAACGACGGGGCCCGCCAGAGATCGGAGCATTTCCTGTTCGGCCATCCTCAGCCGGGGTTGCAGTACGTCCTGCGGCTCGCCCGTTGCGGGGAGGAAATCGTGCTGACCCTTTGGCCGCTGGCGCGCCGCACTGACCAGCCGCTCGTATTGCGCATTCCACTGCCGAAGCCCGGGTTCCGGGTCGGATTTCTGACGTTTGACTGCACTTCCGGTAGCGCCCTGGACCAAATGGACTTGCTGGGTGTGCAGGTTGCGGAGTACTCGGCGCCGTTGACGCGGATCGATCAAGACCTGCCGGAGGTGGTGGCGGCCAACACGCGAGCCAGGCGCGTCACGCCCGCGTTCGTGCCGGAGATCGCGACACAAACGGTGCCTTGGGAAGCGGCCGAGAATCTGCTGGCCGGCCGGCGGCATCCGTACGATTCCGACTTGTGGATGTCGGTCGGCAATTGGTCCTGGTGGTCCGACGCCATGCCGGGCACGACGGCGAAAACCGTCCGCTGCGTCCCGTTTTCGACCGAACAGCGCCGCAGCCATCCGCAAGGCGAGTATTACGGCGGATTCCAGCTTTTGCGGTTCGACGGGGCCCGCTTCGCGGACTTCGACGCCACGGTGCGCATTAAGCTGCTGTACACGGCGGACGGTGTTGAATATCAGCCGTTCGCGTGCGAGTCACACGAGGGAATGGTGGGCTTGGGGCTTCGTTGGCAGGATCAGTTGCCGTCTGCCGGCGCCTGGGGCGGCGGCTATGTCGCCTTCCTGAAACTGGCACCCAGTCCAGCGAGCGAGCCAGTCGTGGCCTGGCAGCGGCGCCCTGGCTTAGTGCTCGATTCGGACACCTGGGGTTTTGCCGTACGTCCGACGCTTGGGGAAAGCCCCGAGGCGATCTCCGCGCCCGTCGCACGGGATATAGCCTTGTCACCCGACGGCTTCCGGCTCCGGATGCATGCCGCCGGAGCACACTTCCAGATCTTCGTCAACGACCGGCCCGTTCTCACAGTGGAGGATCGCGACTCGGGTCATTTCCGAGCGGGCCGCATCGCGCTGTTCGCCTCCCGGTTGATGGCGACGTTCGAGTCACTGGAAGTCACGCCGCTGGACTGAACTCGCCACCAGCGGCCGACTGGCAGCTCGAGTTTCCACAACTCGATTTTCCGTTGACTTTGTCGTTTCGAAACCCTAGCCTGGGTGAATCTGGAGTCTGTGCATCCGGGGTGCGGATGCCCTGGGTAGTATCGCTGCTTTCTTCTGGACCAACGTGGCTTGAATGAAGGAGTACAGGAAAATGCGACAGTGCTTGATAATTGGGCTTTTCGTGGCGCTCGGAGCGGCCGTGGCCGCCCCCGCCGGTACCATTGATGACGATTTGCAGCTTGTGCTGCTGACCAAGGACGCCGGCGAGTTCGCGCCAGCCATTATCTATCTCAACGACGCGGTCGACCTCGACGCGCTCACGGCCAACCTCGATGCCGCGGGCGCCAAGCTCCGCGAGCGCCACGAAGTCGTCGTCCGGACCTTGCAGGCCAAGGCCGCCGCGACCCAAAAACCGCTGCTGGAATTGCTCGAAACCCTCCAGGCCGCCGGCCAGGTACAATCATACCAGGCCTTCTGGATCGCCAACGCGATCAACGTCGAAGCCACCAAGAGCGGCATTGAGCAGCTCGCAGCGCACCCCAGCGTCGAAGTCGTCTATCTGAACTACCCCGTCGAACTGATCGAGCCCACCGGCAGCCGCCCCGCCGCCGACGGCACGGACGCCGTCGAGCCCGGCATCACCGCAATCCGCGCCCCGGAAGTCTGGGCGCTCGGCATCACCGGCGCAGGCGTGCTCGTTTCCACCATGGACACCGGCGTGGATGGCACGCACCCCGCCCTGTCCAGCCGCTGGGCCGGACTCCTGCCCCAGTACGCCGGTCACCCCCAGTGGGCCTGGAAGGATGCCCTCGGCGGCAGCCCCAACTTCCCCACCGACGGCTATGGCCACGGCACCCACACCATGGGCACGGTCTGCGGCCTCGCCGGCAGCAACCAGATCGGCGTCGCCCCGGGCGCCTATTGGATCAGCGACAATTGCATCAATCAGGGCGTCGGCCAACCGTTGATCGACGACATCCTCGCCGATTACCAGTGGTTTGCCGATCCGGACGGTGATCCCAATACCAACTGGGACGTCCCGGCCACTAACTCCAATTCCTGGGGCATCGCCACGTCGCACAACTTCCCGCCGTGGAGCACCCCGTGCAATCCGGGTTTCTGGGCCGCGATCGACGCGCTCGAATCCGTGGGCTGCGTCGTGCTCTACTCGGCCGGCAATGAAGGCACCACTGGCCTGCGCCGCCCCGGGGACCGCGCCACCGACGGCTATCGCAATCTCGCGGTGGCAGCCGTGGATGGCAACACTTCCGGTTGGCCGATCGCGAGCTTCTCCTCACGCGGCCCGACCAACTGCACACCCGGCGGAGGGTCCGCCATTAAGCCCGAAATCTCCGCGCCAGGCGTCAACGTCCGCTCGGCCTATCCCGGCGGCGGCTACCAGTACATGGACGGCACGTCCATGGCCTCGCCGCACATCAACGGCGTGGTCGCCCTCATGCGCCAGGCGTGCCCCGAACTGACGGTCACCCAGATCAAGGAAATCCTCTATCAAACGGCATACGACCTCGGCACAGCGGGCAAGGACAACAGCTACGGCTGGGGTATGGTCGACGCCTTGGCCGCAGTGACGATGGCCCAGAACTCGTGTGGGCCGCACGCGCCGTATGCCCAGGCCGGCGCCGCCACGACACCCGTGAGCACGCCCGTGACCATCACGCTGCAGGCCACGGACGACGGGCTGCCGAATCCTCCGGGGGCCATGACGTACGTGATCGTATCGCAGCCCGCGCACGGCTCCCTCAGCGATCCGCTGGGTGGCGTAATCCCCGCCGTGCCGTACACGCTCTTGAGCAACGGCAACCAGGTGATTTACACGCCCACTGCCTACTACAACGGCGCCGACAGCTTTACATTCAAAGCCAACGATGGCGGCACGCCCCCCGACGGCGGCGACTCGAACGTCGCGACCATCACCCTGACTGTCGGCGGTCCGACGGTCGTCTACTCGTGGAACATGACCGCCAACCCCGGCTGGACCAGCTCCGGCGGACAGTGGGCTTGGGGCACGCCGACGGGCGGCGGAGGCCAGTACGGCGGCCCCGACCCCACCAGCGGCCACACCGGCACCACGGTCTACGGCTACAACCTC
>JAGVEP010000392.1 GCA_020058145.1 Phycisphaerae bacterium
AGCCGCGGGCAGCGCCCGCGGTTGACGGAGCACTAGAGCTAAACGCGCCTGCTGACCACCAGTAGCTGCCGAAGTCCCAGCCAGTCCGAACCGCCGACCCGCGTTGAACGTGAAGATCCTGGAAAGCCGGCCGTCTCGCGGCCGGCTTTTCCTTTGGTTCCGTACTGGCCGCAGGTCTGCGCGCCGTGACGGGGGGCCCGCCTGCCGGCCTGTCAGAACTTGTGAAAACCTGCGTTTTGTCGTCCGGCTGGTCGCGTTTGTCCGCCCGCAGGGTAATATTACGCCCCGCGAGGACGAATTCCGCGCGTAGGGCCCGCGGGTTTCGGCGGGCACCCAGGCATATTGCCGCGCGGCGGCGGTTGCAACGCTGAAACGGACGGACAGCGAAGGAGAATCGGATGAATCGCAAGCGTGGTTGGCGCAGCGGCGTGGGATTGCTCTTGGGACTGCTCGTCGCGGCCGGGCCGGCCCTGGCAGGGGGGCTCGACGATTTCAAGCTAACCCGCGCCATCCCCGCGGATAGCATGCTGGTGGTGCAGTGCCGCGATCATACGGGGCGCGCGTTCGTCAATGAGCAATTCAAACGCGTTTGGGCCGCGGTCGAGAAGCAGGGCTTCGAACGCGACGTAAAACGCCTGCTCCGGGGGCTGATCAAACAGTCCGAGGGTGACGTCGAAGCGTTCGACGAGCAGTGGCAACAGGTGTCCGACCTGGCCGCGACGGTCACCTGGTCGCAGCTTGCCGAGCGCGAGTTCGCGCTGGCGATGAAGCTGGGCATGCCGACGGGCGTTGATTTCGTCCTGCTGCTCATGCCGCCCGCCGACCAGGTCGGCAAGGACTTCGACGGGCTGGTGTCCCTGCTGCAGAGCCTCGCCGGCCTCGCACCGGAGGGCACACTCGCCCTCGCCAGCGCGGGTGAAGGCGAGGTCGTGCTGCACCGCCTTTCCCTGGCTGGCCAGATCCCGCCCATCAGCCTGACGCTGGCGCGGCAGAAGGACGTGCTGCTCGTCGGCTTCGGCTCCAGCCTGGTGGAGCAGTCACTGGCGCTGCTGCGTGGGGAGAGCCAGACCGCGGGGGCCACGCTCGCGTCCACCGAGCGGTTCAAGCAGGCTCTGGGACGGTTGCCCGCGCCCACCGACAGCTACTTCTTCATGGACCTGAACAAGTGGATGGGGCAGACCCGCGGCTTCATCCAGGTGGCCGTGCAGGCCACCACTCCGCCACCTACTACCGAGCCCGCGGTCGAAGCGGCGGTAAGTCCCCTTGGGTTCCTGCCCAAGCTGATCGACGAGGTCGATATTTTCGACTATGTCGCCTGCGTAGCGAGCACGGACGGCATGCAGACCACCAAGACGGAGCTGGCCGTCCTGCGCGAGGACGCCCAAGCCCGCATCCTGTACAAATTGCTGTACGGCGGCGGCCCCGTTCGCGAGCCGCTCAAGTTCATCCCGAAGGAAGCCACCGCCGTCAGCATCCACGGCGGTCTCGATCTCGGCGCCACCTACAAGGCGCTGCTCGGCTTCGTGGAACGCGAGGTCCCGGACGGCAAGTCCCTGCTGGCGATGTGGCAGGCCAAGCAGGACGAGATCGGATTCAATCTCGACGCCGACCTGTTCTCCTGGCTCGGCGGTGGGCTGGCGAAGTTCAGCGCCAGCGGTCGCACGAGCTACACGCCGGACTGGCTCTTCCTGCTCGGCGTAAAGGACGAGGCCAAGGCCAACGCGCTGCTCGATAAGATCACCCAGCTCGCGAGCGATAAGGGCCAGGAGCAGCAGATTATGTTCGGCGAACCGCGGGAACCCGGACTCGCAGGCTTCAAGGTCTTCAGCCATCCGATGCTGGCCATGTTCTTGGGGCAGCCCGTCTTTGGCGTGAAGAGCGGACAACTCTTCGTCGGCAGCAACGAGCGCGTCCTGCTTTCGTCCCTCAAGACCGCCGCCGGCGAGCAGGAGAACTTCAGCAAGAGCGAGCGCTTTGCCCAGGAAGGGCTGCCGCTCGGCGAGAACGTCACCTCGTTCTCGTTTGAGGACCTGACGAAGTTCGGCGACGAGCTCGGTCAGGCGCTCAGCATGATCAGCGCGGTCCAGATGTTCCTGCCGGCGGAGTTGCAGAAGGACCCGACCATCACGACCGCGCTCAGCGTAGCGACCAAGGTTGGCCGGGTGGTGAAGAACCTCGACTTCTACCGCTCGTCCTGCGAGGTGACCACGTTTGACGGCAAAGTGAGCCTCACCAAGGGGATTACGCACTACCAGGAGCCCCCGAAGAAAGTCCCCGAAAGCGCCCCGGCGGACAAGCCGATCGAAGGCGACACCGGTGCCAAGGCGCTGGGCGAACCAAAGGCCGACAAGGCCAAGGAATAATCGGAACGGACGGGCGAATACAGGCGCGCGGGGCCGTGCTTGGTTGCGCGCCGCGCGAGGAGACGACCATGAGCCGATGGACGACAGCCGGTTTGATGACGACGGTTCTGCTGCTGTGTGGCTGCGGACAACTTGTCCGCGCCACGAGTGATTTTGCGTTCAATCAGCCTTGGAACGACTACCGGCGCATCGAAGTTCAAGTCCGCAACGGCAGCGTGGAACTCCGCGCTACCGACGTAACGGACGTGCGCGTTTCCGGTCGGAAATCCGTGGGCGGGGCGACCTTTGCCGAGGCCGAAGAGAATTTAGGCAAGGTCACGGTCGAGGCCGTTGCCCGTGCGGACCACCCGGACACGTTGCGTATCGAAGTCAACTATCCAGACGAGCTGCGCAGCAAGTCGGTTGGCACGGACCTCGTGATCCAGATTCCACAACCCTGCGCCGCGAACGTCCACACCACCAATGGCAGAATCCAGATCGAGTGCATGGCCGGCGAAGTCGAGCTCGGGACCACCAACGGCCGCATTACGGCCCGGGATATCACGGGGACGCTACACGCCAAATCCTCCAACGGCCGCATCGAGGTGGAGGCTGTGGATGGCAGCCTGGTGGCTTCCACCAGCAACGGCAGGATTACCGCCAAGGGCGTCAAGGGTCCCTGCACGCTCGGAACTTCCAATGGCGGCATTCAGGCGGAGGAGATCGAGGGCGACGTCAAGGCCGAAACCTCGAACGGCAACATTCGGCTGGCCGCCGTCCCGCCCGCCGGCGGCAAGATCGACCTGCGCAGCAGCAACGGTGGAATTCACGCCACGTTGCCAGAGAACCTCGCCGCCGAGTATCAGCTTTCCACGACCAACGGCCGTATCCACGTTTCGCTGGGCAAGGCGGTGATGAAGATGATCGACTCCAGCCGACGACGTTTTCACGCCATCGTGAATGAGGGCGGCGGGACGGTCAGCGCCCAGACGACGAACGGGTCCATCACGGTGGAGAGCCGCTAGACGCCGCTCGCCACGGGTGCGTCAGAACAGCGGCGCGCGTCCGAGCTTGCGTCGCACGGGCACAAACTGCCCGGCGTGCATCATCCAGTGTACGCCCAGCAGCGCCAGGGCCGCACCCACCGTCGGGGCGTATGTCCGCATCGACTCTGGGCCCGGCGTGTCCAGTTCGGCATCCGGCGTGGCGTCGATCGCCGCCAACACGGGCTGCTCGAACTTCTCCATCAGCGCCAGGTACTCGCTCTTTTTGTGGAACTTGCGCGGATCGTCCGATGTCGAGGTTTCCTTCGTGTAGGCGGCCTCAAAATCGGCGGGCAGCGCGGGCAGCTTGTGCCCCATTTGCCCAAGCATCCACAGCTCGCTGGAAATCACGTGCCCGAGCTGCCAGGCAATGTGGTTCACGCCCGGCACCGAGCGGATCATCAGGTCCGAATCATTGAGATCGGCGATGTAGTCCCGCGCGACGGTGCGGCACTGTTGCAAAGTACTCTTGATGACATCCTTCGCGGTCATGGCATAATCCTCACTGCGGAACGGGTCAGGACCCTGTTCCGCCTGTGCGGCCCTGGAACTTGTACACGCGGCCCGCAAGGGGTCCTGACCCCTGGGAGCCGCCTGGTGCGATACGTGCACATTCTAGGCGTACTCAACGTCACCCGCGACTCTTTTTCCGACGGCGGGCGCTATCTCGCCGTGGATGCCGCGGTGGCCCACGCGCGGGCGCTGGTCGCCGCGGGGGCCGCCTTCGTCGATATCGGGGCGGAGTCCACGCACCCGGATGCCGAGGATGTGCCGGCTGACGTGGAGATTGCCCGGTTGGTGCCGGTGATTCGGACACTCCGGGCCGACGGCGTGCGCATCTCCGTCGATGCGTACAAACCCGCCGTGCTGCATGCCGTCCTGCCACTGGGCGTGGACATCATCAATGATGTGACGGCGTTGCGCGACCCCGAAGCCGTCGCCGTACTGCGCGACTCCGCGGCGCGCGTGATCCTCATGCACTCGACGGCGGAGAACGCGCGCCCGGCACGGGCGGACGTATCCCCGGACGCGATCTGGCCGCGCATACTGGACTTCTTCCGCCGGCGGATTGACGCACTCACCACCGCTGGCCTGGCGTGCGAGCGGCTGATCCTCGATCCTGGCATGGGCTTTTTCCTGGGCCGTGATCCGCGCGTCAGTCTGACGGTCTTGCGCCAACTGCCGCGCCTGGCGGAACTCGGTCTACCCCTCTGTGTCTCCACGTCGCGCAAGTCCTTCATCGGCCATCTGCTCGGCCCGGCCGGTACAGAGCCCGGCCGCTACGCAAGCGTGCAGGAACCGCGGCCGGTAGACGAACGCGGCGCCGGGACCCTGGCGACCGAGCTCTGGGCAGCCCGGCTCGGCGTGGACTATATTCGTACGCACGACGTGCGCGCCTTGCGCGATGCGCTGTGCCTCTGGAACGCCTTGGAGCACGAGCCATGAAACCCCTTCGCGGCACTTTTACCGCGCTCATTTCGCCGTTTCGCGACGGCCGCGTGGATTTTCCGGCCCTGGAAGCGCTGGTCGAACGGCAAATTGCCGCCGGCGTCGATGGCCTGGTGCCCTGTGGCACGACCGGCGAGTCGCCGACGCTAACCGAAGCGGAACACCGGGAGGTTATTTCATGCGTGGTGAGGACGGCGCGCGGTCGCGCACCGGTCGTGGCCGGCGCGGGCAGCAACTGCACCGCGCAGGCCGTCGAACTCGCGCGCCAGACGCAAGAATGTGGCGCTGATGCACTGCTCGTCGTCGCACCGTACTACAACCGGCCCTCGCAAGAAGGGCTCTTTCAGCATTTCTCCGCCGTCGCCCGCGCGACCGATCTGCCGCTCATGCTCTACAACATCCCCGGCCGCTGCGGCGTCGAAATCGCGGTCGAGACGATCAAGCGGCTGTTCGAGACACACAAGAACATCGTCGCGGTCAAGCACGCGACCGGCAGCGTGGCCGGAGCCGCAGAACTCGCCGCGGCGTGCGAAATCGCCATCCTCTCCGGCGATGACCCGCTGACGCTGCCGCTGATGAGCCTCGGGGCCGTCGGTGTCGTCAGCGTTCTGTCCAATCTCGTCCCGGCCGCTGTGAAACGCCTGACGCAGGCTGCTCTCGACGGGGATTTCCGCGCGGCGCTCGCTGCACACCGTGCGTGCTATCCATTGGCCAAGACGCTGCTCGCGCTGGACACGAACCCGATCCCGGTCAAGACGGCGTGTGCCCTCCAGGGCTGGTGCTGCGAGGAATTTCGTTTACCGCTGTGTCCGCTGTCCGCCGAGAAGCGGGCGACGCTGCGCACCCTCCTGGATTCGTGCCTGCAATAGGCCGAGCCGCGCCCGCCGTCCGACGCTTGGCCGGGCGCGACCCGGCGTCCCGCTCCTTTCCCTCTCTGGGAGGGGTTGGTGGAGGGTCAGAGCCTCGTTGCCTCGTTGCCTTGTTGCTTACTGACTCAGCCGCGTCAGTGCGTGCTCCCAATAGGCCCGCTGGACCGGGTGATTCGCGTGGTGGGCAATGGCGCGGGCGACAAAGGACCGCAACGCCGGGTGCCGCGCCGCCGGCACGTGCGCCCGGAAGATCCGCAAACCCAACTGCTGCGCCGGCTGTGCCGCGCTGAGATCGGGCTGATCGAGCAGCGGACGGCGTTTGTCCCTCAACTCCAGCAGGCCTTGCACGAATATTACCCGGCCGCGTTGGAAGCGTTCGACGATTGGACGGCGCCGGCGGCGTGGGAATTCGTGGCACGCTTCCCGACGCCTGCAGCGCTGGTGCCGGCCGGCCCGCGCCGCTGGCAGAAGTTCCTGCACGTGCAGCGCCTGTATTGCCCGACGACGGCGGAGAAACGTCTGGCGATCTTCGCGCGGGCGGCGGAGTTCGCCAGCCCGTCGGCCGCCGTGACGACGGCCAAGAGTCTGTTGGCGCTGACGCTCGTCAAACCGTTGCGTACGCTGGCAGCGCAGCTCAAGGAGTATCGCCGGCGGATCGCGCCGGCCTTTGCCGATCATCCGGAGGCCGATATTTTCAGTTCGTTGCCGGGCGGCGGCCAGAAACTGGCCCCGCGGCTGCTGGGCGCGAGCGGCGCAAACCGCGCGGTGTTTGCGTCGGCCGAAGCG
>JAGVEP010000456.1 GCA_020058145.1 Phycisphaerae bacterium
AACTTGAGCATCGACAAGACGGGGAACGGCTACACGCTCGTAGCGAGTTCAACGGGTCTAACCGGGGCGACTTCGACCTCGTTCAACATCACGCCGGCGCCGGCGCATCACCTCGCCTTTACCACCCAGCCCGCGAGCACCGTCGCGGGCGGCAATCTACTGCCGGTGGTGACGATTCAGGATCAATTCGACAATACCGTGACCGGCGATGACCGCACGATTACGCTGGCGATTCAGACCAACCCGTGCGGCGGGACGCTGCTCGGCGACAACACGGAGCCGACCGGCAGCGGCGGCGTGGCCACGTGGACAGCGGGGCACCTCCTCAACATCACTACGGCCTGCACCGGCTACACATTGCGGGCCTCACACAGCGGCGCGGCCTTTGGCGGCTCGGACACGGTGGACAGCAACCCCTTCAACATCCTCGCGGATGCGCCGGATCACCTCGCCTTCACCACCCAGCCCGCAAGCTCGAATGCGGGAGACGTTCTGGTCCCGGTGGTGACGATCCAGGATGTGAACAACAACACGATCACCGGCGACGACCGCACCATCACTTTGGCGATCCAGACCAATCCCTCTGGTGCGCCGCTGCTCGGCACGGTGAGCCTCCAGACCACAAGCGGCGTGGCGACCTGGGCCGGTGCCCAGAATCTGCACATCGACCTGCCTGGCACCGGCTACACCCTGCGTGCCTCGCACGACGGGCTACAGAACTACACCGGTTCGAACACGGTCGACAGTAGCGCGTTCAATATCGCGGTGGGACCGGCGCATCACCTCACTTTCACGACACAGCCCGTTGACACCGTGGCTGGGAATCCGCTTGTGCCGGTGGTCACGATCCGCGACCAGGCCGAAAACACGGTGACCGGCGACGACCGCACCATCACTTTGGCGATCCAAACCAATCCCTCGGGCGCACCGCTGCTCGGCACAGTGAGCCTCCCGACCACAAACGGCGTGGCGACCTGGGCGAGTGCCCGGAACCTGCACATCGACCTGCCTGGCACCGGCTACACCCTGCGTGCCTCGCACGACGGGCTCCAGAACTACGCCAGTTCGAACACGGTGGACAGCGGCACATTTAATATCACCACCGGCGTTGCCGATCATTTGGTGTTCAGCACGCTGCCGGTCGATCCCAATTGGCCGACGGTGAACGCCTCATTCACGGTCGCCGTGTCTATTCTGGACGCGGCGGGAAATCTCGTAACCAACCCGCCGAACCCCACCGTCAACATCGCCATTCTCTTCAACCCGTCCGCGGGTACACTCAGCGGGACGACTTCGGCGGAGGCGGCCGCCGGCGTGGCCACGTTCACTCCGCTGTCGATCAACGCGGTGGGCCAAGGCTACACGCTGCGGGCGACTTCGACGGGACTGCCCACCCCCTCGGTCGACTCCAGCGCGTTCAACATCATCGCCGGTACCGACCTTTCGGTCGCCGCGGTGACGATCGAAACGACATCGACGCAGACCAACTTGTCGGTGACCTACACCGTGGGCGGCCTCTCGACCGTGCCGCCATTCGCGCTGGCCTTTGGTCTCAAGCGTGGGACGAACCTGCCGGCCATCGACACGCAGTTCGGTACGCTCAACGTCTCGGGCAGCGCCAATCTTGCCCCCGGAGCGCACACACTGGCCCTCGGTGACATCCGGTCGCAGCTCGATTCGCTCGCTGGGGGCATTCGAAACGGCGACAAGATCGTCGTTCAACTTGATACTGGCAATGCGGTGCCCGACGAGACTTCTGAAGACAACAACACTGGTTCTTCCACGCTGACGGTCGATTTATCGCTTGATTCGCTAGACGTCACAATTGCCGGAACGAGCTCGAATGTCCGGGTGTTTTACACCGTCACAAGTCCCGCCAACGTGCCCGCGTTCGTGATCCGTGTCGGGCTGGATATTAATGGTGACGGCGCGGCGGAGGACGTGCTTCCCGATATCCTGGCCTCCGCCACCGAGGTCACGCCGGGCACGCACACGAAGACCATTGATTTGGCCGCGGACCTGGCCGCGGCGCAAGTGGCCGGCGGCGCAGCCGTGCGGGTGCAGGTGGAACTCGACCCGACCGGCCAGGTCGTCGAGGTCAACGAGACGAACAACAGCCTGACGTCGGGCCCCACGACATACGGCGTCGATCTCGTCGCGACGCGCGTGGCGTTCCCGGGCACGGTGATTGGTGGGAACATCACGGCCACAGTTGACTACACGATCAACACGAATCCGGTGACCGAGAACTTCACGCTCGGGTACTATCTGTCGAGAAACCAGAAGTTGGAGATCGACCCGAACGATCCGAACAATCGCAAAATCGCGACCCTGACGATCAGCGACCCGAACGACAAGACGGTCGGCGCGCACACCAAGATCTTCACCTTCAGCACCGCGACAGGTACGGACGGGGTCACAGTGAACCCGAGTGAATACCCCGGCGACAGCTTTTTCCTGAAGGTGCGCGTTGATGATGGCCTGACCGTAGCTGAGACGGACCCCAACAACAATGTCGTGGCGGCCCCGAATCAGACGGTCAGTGAGGAGGATCCGGACTTCGACGGCGACGGCCTCAGCGATCGCGAAGAGACCGCGGGCTTCTGGGTCACACGCTACCCGGTGGGCGGAACCTCGGGTCGCTTCAGTCCCGGCCTCGCCAAGCTGGTTGTCACCGACCCGAACAAGCCGGACACCGACGGCGATGGCATCAGCGATTGGGACGAGGTCAATACGTTCGCCAGCGCGGCGGGTTCCGATGGTCAGGTGGACGCGATCAGTCCGCTGGGCTTGTCGTCGCGGGCCAACCGCAAAGTGCTGGGTCCCGGGGTTTCGGTGAACGACCTGGACGACCCCAACGACGTGCGGCGGAATGCCACTTTCTTCCCGAACGGCGCGCGGGGCAAGCTCGTCTGGGGCGTGCGCACGGATCCGAACAACCCAGATACCGACGGCGACAAACTGAACGACGCCGACGATCCCGCCCCGCAGATCAACCCGGCGCGCTGGGGTTTCGATCTAACAGGAGACCCCAACGAGTTTACCGACGCCGATCTGGCCGCGATTCGGGCCACGCTCGGCGACTCCGCCGACGTTCCATCGACGGTTGCCGACTTCCAGCGGCGGCTGTTGAACTTCGACCAGGACGCCGACGGGTTCCTCGAAGCCCCGGACGCGAATGGCGATGGATTCCCCGATTTCACGCGCTACAGCGAAGCTACCCTGGAACAGGCCTTTGGTATCGACTTCAGCAACAACGGCAACCTCGATGACGGCTTCGACGTCGGCGCTTTGGGCCAGGATACCCCGGGGCCGGAGGACCCGCGTTGCGGCAGCTCGAACGAGGGCCTGAAGCTGTACGGCACCTATCGCGTCATTTCGATTGACAGCAGTATCCAGCGCGAGCATACCATCGATTCGCTGGACTCCACCACCTTTCCCATTTCGCCGGACTCCATCACTTTTCTCATCCCGACCGACAATTGCCCCACGCAATCCGATCCGAACCAACTGGACTTCGATGGCGACGGTCTTGGCGACGCGTGCGACGCCGATCTCGACAACGACGAGATCCCCAACGACCAGGACCCCGCCACGCAGAAGGCCGGCTCGGGATGTTCCACGCCGAACCCTGATTTTGTCGGTCCGGTCGGGCAATGTGGCGCCGGGACGTGCGGCTTTGGGATCGTGGAAGGGCTCGTCGGCTGCCTGGTCGGGATGGCGGGCGTGCGCTACACGACGCGCCGACGCAGCGTCATGCGGTAGTTTGTTGGGATGAAGCCACGAGCGCGAGCAGGCGGCGGCCGGCGTGCAGCGTCAGGAAAAGCCGCTGGCTCGCGCTCATGGCCGCGCGGGGCTGGGCGGCCTCGCGTGCAAGCGGTGCCGCGTGCGCGTATTGCGGGCCGTGCTTCCATCCCTTGGTTCGCGTACAATACCTTTTGAGTGCCGACTTGTGCCGGTGCTTGGAGGATGGCCATGTTCACTTTGCGTGCAGCCACACGCTCCTTGCTGCTTGGCGGGGCCTTGGTTTGGAGTGTCGGGTGTCAAACTCCAGGGCGCCAGCCTGCGACGGCGGCGGACCAGCCGGGTGCCGTGCAGCCAACGGACACGGTGGCCCGGTCTGACGGCCAGCGGGCCAACGCGGCGCTCGAAGAAGACAAGCAGGAGCGGGCCGCCCAGCGGCGTCCCTATCAGCCGCCACCTGATCGGGTCGTGAATCAGCCGCCGGCAGGTGCGACCAAGCGGAGGTAGTCGGCTTGGGCAGCATGCGGCTCGCGGGTGTGCTCGTTGTCGCGCTGGTCGCGGCTTTGGCTGTCGGCCAGGCTACTCCGCCTGAGCGGGGGTATGAAAACCAGGCCGAGGTGGACGCACTGGACGAGCTGCTGCGGACGGGAGTGGACAAATCGATATCGGCCCAGGACCTGGCGGAGCTTAGCCACCTGCTGTCGAGCCCGTGTGACCAGTTGCGCTGGTTGCTTGGGCGCGCCCGAGCAGTTCAGCACGACCCGGGAACGCCGCAAGCGGCCAAGGCGCTGGCCGAGGCCGCGAACGCGCGCGGCGCGACCCTTGAGGCGGGTTCATTTCTGGGCGACTGCGGCGATGTGCTCGCTGAATTGCGGAAGCTGGTGGAGGCGGCGGTTTCGCCGCTGGAATTGATCGGTTCCGCGGCCGTCAATGACTGGCTTAAACGGCCGAACGACCTGACCACGCTGCAGCCGGGGGAGAAATTCGCGCTGCTGGCTCGCGGCGCGACCGAAGCGCAGTTGTTCAAAGCGGAACCCAATGAACCGTGGGATCTGCCGCGCCGGATCGTCGGCCGGCTGGCCCAAGGACCCCAGTTGCCGGAGTTCAGTACGCTGCGCAATTTCCGGAAGCAGCTTACTAGTACCTACGAGCACTGGAAAGAGGCGAATTTTCAGCCGTTCGCCGAGCCGGCGCAGCAAAAGGTTGTGCAAGACTCGTTTCAGATCGCCGCGGCACTCCTGGATCGTGCGCTGGGATTGGACGTGCAGGACGTGATGAGGACGGCTCGGGCGATTGATTATCCTCTCGATCCGGCTGGCTTTACGCAACTCGCCGAGGAACTCGAAGGTGGACGTTGTCATACTTGGAGCGTCCTGGCGCGCATGCTTGCGGCCACTACTGCTGGAACGGTGGATGGCGAGGCGCTCGGCAAGACCTGGGCGGAGGTGCAGGCCGTGAATCCGGGATTGTGGGCGGCCGTCGGCGACCCAAATAACGGCTGGCTGGCCCGGCTGGTGACTGGCGGCCGTCGCAACGCGCCCGGTATGCTGCCCCTCGCCGCCGATTTCCGTGCGAAGGCGCGAGACAAGCGCAAGGACTACGAAGACAAGGTGCAGCGGCTGATACAGGAGGGGGTGCCGGACACCGCCGACACCACCGACCTGGTTTTCCAGGCGATACAACTGGCGAAGGCGGCCGACCTCGGCGTGGCCACCGAGCCCAAACCGCTCTCGGTCGCACGGGTCAAGGAACTGTTTGGTGGCGACACTACCAACGAAGTCTACCTGTTCGTCGAAATGCTCGCGCTACCCGAAGTGACCCCGCTCCAGGGTGGTCCGTATTGCGGCGTTGCGTTCTACCGGCGGCTCTATCTGGAACCCAGTGAGGCCAACAAGAAAACGTACGCCGATCGATATGAGGTCAAGGTTCTGCGTTCCGCGGGCGATATCCAGCGGCTCGTGGAGGCCGCACTTGCCGATCCCGGTCCGCTGAAGGGGGCAGCAGAAGCGCGAATCCTCATTGCCCCGGATGGCCCGCCGCCGGCCACCTGGTTCGGCTTTGAGCAAGAAAGGCTTTTGCCGCTGGCCAGGACGAGCAAGAGTTGGATCGTGTACCTGCCGTCGGCGCTTGCGATGGAACGTAATTGGACGCTTGAGGATACGCTACGGATCTGGTATCGCCTCGCACTGCAGGACGCGACATTGCTCGATCTTGAGTTGGGTGCCGGGGACCTCGGTCCGTGTCCCCTCAAGTCCAATCCGATCAAAGACATGGTGGTCTTGTGCCTGTGGCAGGGCAAGAGCAAGGAGGAGAAGCACGAGCTCCCAGATTTCATGAGCTACAAGCGGGATAAGAAGATCCCAGCGCTTCCACTCTGGGTGAGAAAGTAGCCGTCCGCGCGCGGTACGGGGGACCGGTACCAGCCGCTATTCGAGGTCCGCCAAGTTCAGCGCGATCGCCGCCTGCCGTTGTCGCATGTCGTCGAGGCGTTGCCGCTCCTGTTCAACCACGGCCGCCGGGGCTTTGGCCACAAAACCAGGATTGCCGAGCTTCCCGGCGAGGCGTTCGATGTGACCGCCGAGCTCGTCGCGCTCGCGGCGGAGGCGGTCGCGTTCGGCGGTGAGGTCCATCAGTCCGCGTAGCGGCACGTAGACTTCCACGCCGGTGAGAACCTTGGTCGCCGACTCGGGCGGCTTGGTCACGTCTGGGCCGATTGTCAGCGCCTGGCAGCGGCCGAGACGTTCGAGCACGGCGTGCTGCCGTTGCAGGCCGGCCGCAATTTCGGCGCCCGGGCGGATAAGCGCTTGCGGTAGCTTCCCGATCGCGGGCTGCTTGGTCGCCGCACGGCTGGTGTTGATGCGGACCAGCGTGTCGCGGAGGGCCTTGATAACCTCCTGGAGGGCTGCCATCTCGCGCTCGATCGCGGGCTCGACCACGAAACCGTCGGCGTCGGGCCACGCGGCCTTGATGAGCGCGGGCTCGCCGCGGCGTGGATCACGCAGGCCGCGGAACGGTGCGCTGACGTTCAACTTCTGCCACAGAGCTTCGGTAATGAACGGAATAACGGGGTGCATCAGCCGCAACGCCTGATCGAGCACGAAAGCGAGGACGCGGCGTGCGACGGCCGCCTGCGAACCGTCCCCCTGCCTGGGCGGGACCACAGGGGGGTTTGACCCTCCCCCGGCCCCTCCCTGAGAGGGAGGGGGGTTGGCGGCATACAACCTCGGCTTGACGAGTTCCACATACCAGTCGCAGAAGTCGCTCCAGAAGAACGAATACAGCCGCCCGGTCATTTCGCTGATTTGGTAGCGGTCGTAGCGCTGATTCACGTCTGCAATACAGCCGGCCAGACGTGACAGAATCCAGCGATCTTCAATGGCCAGGTCATCAAGCCGTAGCGGTTGCGCCCATGCGTCCGGACCAGCGGCACTCAGATTAGGCAATACAAAGCCCGTCGCCGCCTGCCAGATTTTGTTGCAGAAATTGCGGCCCAGCTCGAATTTCTCGCTGGTGTTGACCTGACGGCCGTCCGGCAGTTTGGTTGCCTTGACCGGCAGGCGCACATCCTGCGTCTCGGTGGCCATCTGGGCCATGGTGAAGCGCAGGGCGTCGGTGCCGTACATTTCGATGATGTCGAGCGGATCGACGCCATTGCCGAGCGATTTGCTCATGCGCCGGCCCTGGCCGTCCTGGATGTTGGGGTGGATATACACGTGCTGGAACGGCACGCGACCCTTGAAATACAGGCTGAACACCGCCATCCGCGCGACCCACAGCGTGATGATCTCGCGGCCGGTCACCAGCACGCTGGTTGGGAAAAAATATTCGAGGTCGGTAACCCCATCCGCGACAGCGGCGCGAGCCGTCGGAGCACTCCGCGGGCTCGCGCCCGCGTCTCGGATTTCATCCCGCCCGTAATTGTCCGGCCACCCGAGGGTGCTCATCGGCCATAGACCGGAGCTGAACCACGTGTCGAGGACGTCGGGGTCTTGGACAAAGCCGGCCTCTTCCAGACCTTGCGCCACCGTCGGATCGCCACCCGTATAGCAAACCTGCGCGATATAGTCACCGTAGATTTCGCGACGCGGCGAACGCAGGAAGATCCGCGCGTCGGGTACAACGGATTGGTCCGCTGAGCGGACAAATCGCAGACAGAAATTCGACTCGTTGACAGATTTGTAACCGTGATTGCCCTTGATTAGGTGGTCAAGGCCGCCGGCCAGAAACACGAGGTCCCAGTCGCCATAGTCCTGAATGGAAAACCGAAACGTCCACACCGGTATCCGATGCCCCCACCAGAGCTGCCGGCTGATGCACCAGTCGCGTTTTTCGCCGAGCCAGTCGAGGAAGGTGCGGGCGTAACGATCTGGGAAAAACCGCATCCGCCCGTCGCGGACGGCTTCCATCGCCGTCTCCGCGAGGTCGCCCATCTTCACGAACCACTGCTCGCTCAGCAGCGGCTCGATCGGCGTCTTGCTGCGGTCGCTGTGGCCGACTTCCGTTTCGTAGGGCTCAATTTTCTCGACGAGACCGAGCCCTTCGAGGTCCGCAACCACCTTTTTGCGCGCGGCGTATCGGTCCAGTCCGACGTACGCACCCCCACGGTCGTTGATCTTCCCGTCCGGCGTCAGAATGTTGATCATCTCGACGCCATGCCGCTGGGCGAAGGCGTAGTCATTCGGGTCGTGCCCCGGCGTGACCTTCACGCAGCCCGTGCCAAACTCCTTTTTGACGAGAATATCATCGGCGATAATCGGAATCGGCCGGTTCATCAGCGGCAGGATGCAGCGCTTGCCGATCAGATGCTGATACCGCTCGTCGTCAGGATGAACGGCAATGGCGGTGTCGCCGAGCATCGTCTCCGGCCGAGTCGTGGCGACGATGAGGTAGTCTCTTCCCTCCGTGCCTGCGTGCCTCCGTGCCTCCGTGCCTCCCCCCTCCAGCGGATACCGTATGTGCCACAAGTGCCCCTTCACCGTCTCATGGACAATCTCATCGTCCGCGACTGCGGTCTGCAGAAACGCATCCCAGTTCACCAGCCGCAGGCCGCGGTAGATCAGCCCGGCCTTGAACCACTGGAAGAACGCCTCGTAGACCGCCTTCGCGCAGACCTCGTCAAGCGTGAACCGTGTCCGTTCCCAGTCGCACGAGAAGCCCATCTTGCGGAGCTGGTTCAGAATCCGGCTGCCGTAATCCTCTTTCCATTCCCAGATCTTCTTGACCAGCCCCTCGCGGCCTAGTTCATGCCGGGTGAGGTTCTGCTCTTCCTTGAGCTTACGTTCGACCACCGCCTGTGTCGCGATGCCGGCGTGATCGGTGCCCGGCATCCACAGGGCCTCGTAACCCTGCATCCGCGCGCGGCGAATGAGAATATCCTGGAGCGTATCGTTGATCGCGTGGCCGAGATGCAGGGCTCCGGTGACGTTCGGCAGCGGAATATCGATGACGTAGGGCTTTTTAAGAGGATTGGCGACGGCATGAAAGTGGCCGCCCTCTTCCCAGAAGCGATAGATGTCGCTTTCGATGTGGGCTGGATCGTAGCTGCCACCGATGCTCATACCGGCTCTCCGTACGGCGGGTACCGCCCACCGCCCGCTCCGTAGGGTGGGCACCGCCCACCAGCCGCGGTCGGACTTCAAGGCAAGCGGGCAGTTTACACGGTGAGCGCAGCGTCGCAAAACGGCGTTGTCGTCACTCGCGCAGTGCCAATGGCGGGGCGAGAATCTCCGCGAGGACGAATGCGGCTCGCAGGTCCGTGGGGTCGCGTAGGAGCACGCGGATACGTTGGGCAAGGGCGGTTTCGCCGACACGGTGCATAGCGGGAGCTGGTGCCGTCGGCGGCGGGGCGGTGGAAACAGAACGGGGCGCGGAGACGGATTCAGATTTCGCGCCCCCGCGTGGTCCTTGCGCCCGCTGCCGGAGACGTTCCAGCGTGCGGTCGACGTCCTCGCGCAGCGTCCCCATCTCCGGCAGCGTCGGCCGCGCGATCGGAGATGGGGACGCTGCGCG
>JAGVEP010000171.1 GCA_020058145.1 Phycisphaerae bacterium
ATGGCGGCACTCGACCAGGCTCGCTCGGCGGGCCCGAACGTTTCCCGAGCCGCGGCGGCGCCGGACGTGGGCGCCCCGCCGCAAACACGGAGTGGTGGCGAACATGACCACGAACGGGTCTGAACTCACACGCATCGCCTGGCTGCAGGCGTTTCCCTTTGTACGGCTGTTCCAAACGCTGCGCCTGTCCCTCGGCGTCAGCCGGCTCCTGTTGGCTTTCGTGGCGGTGGTCCTGTGTTACTTCGGCGGCCGCGTGCTGGACACCTTCTGGGGGCAGCACGGCGGCGTGGTCACGCGGCTCCACGATGGCCGCGTGCAACGGGAAATCGAGGCCTACGGCACGAGCACGTTCGCGGAGTACCACGCGTGGCTACGTGAAGCGCAGAAGGAACAGGACCAGCGTGCGTTTCACGTCTTGCGGGATGTTGACCTGGCCTCGACGCCGGACCAGGCCAAGACGTCGCTGGCGGTTCAGACGCTGCGGGAACTCGTGCTCGACGCAAAGCACCAGCAGGAGCTGACCGATCTCCGCAAGATCGTTGACCGCCGCCTCGAAGTGGGGCTGAAGGCCGTCGCGGGCGATGGCGACCTGTCGGCGAGCGACCGCACCGAGAAACGCCGCAACCTGATCAACGCGGCGGACGCCGTGAATCACGTGCTGTCGGCGGCGCGCGGCCCGGGCGGGGCCGACGCCGGGAGCACGCAGCGGGTGATTGAATTGCTGCTGGCGGCGGATCCGAACGGTGAGCCACGGCAGCGCAGCGAGGATCAAGGGAAGTTGGTCCGCGCCGCGGCCCGCATGGCGCAGTTCCGCCAGTACGAGCGCTGTCAGCCGCGCGGCACGTTCATTTCGCTGCTCATGTACGAAACGCGCTGCTTTGCCGGGGCGATTCAGGGCGTGTGCGCGGGCCGCTGGGGGTTTGGGGCGGGCGCCTTTGACCACCCGCCGGCCATGTGCGGGAGCATCGAATCGGCCGCGCGCGGGTTCTGTTGGCTGCTCAACCAGCGGCCGTGGTACGCCGTCCTGTTCGGCCTGTATTGCCTCGTCGTATTCGCGTACTTCGGCGGCGCCATCTGCCGCAGCGCGGCCGTGCAGGCGGCGCGCGACGAGAGCATCGCGATAGGTGCGTCACTGCAGTTCGTCCGGCAGCGTTTCAGCGGTTTTCTGATGGCACCGCTGCTGCCCATCGCCGTGTTCGTCGGCATCGGGTCACTGCTCTTCGTCGGCGGGCTGTTGGGGGCGATCGGCTATATCGGCGAGCTGGCCACGGGGCTGTTCTACCCCCTGGCGCTGCTCGGCGGGCTCGCGCTGTCGGTCATCGCCGTTGTCACCGTGCTGAGCTTTCACCTGATGTGGCCGACGATCGCCGTCGAGGGCTCCGACGGCTTCGATGCGTTGTCGCGGGCGTGCAGCTACGTCACCAGCCGCATCTGGCACGTTGGGTTTTACTCGTTCGTGCTGCTGCTCTACGGCGGCATCGCGTTTGTGATCGGCCGCGTGGTTTTCGCCGTGCTGCTGAAGTTCGCACACAAATTCACCGGCCTGGGTATGAACCTCGCCATCAGCGCCGAGTCCGCAGGCACCGGGAAGCTGAATGCGATGTGGATGATGCCGGCGTGGGCCGACCTGTCGCTGCTGCCGTCCACCGGTGACACGCCGTTCTGGGGCACGTTTTTCAATGCACCCCTGGACGGTTGGGAAGGCGTCGGAGCCGGCTTGCTGACGCTGTGGGTCTATCTGCTGATTACGGTGCTGGGCGCGTTCGTGGTGAGCTACTACTTCTGCGGCAGCACGCAAATGTACTTCCTTCTGCGGCGGGAAGTGGATGCGACGGACTTCGACGACGTGTACTACGAGGCGCCGGCGGAGCCCGCCCCCGCGGCGGCCGTGTCGCTCGAGGCCCCTGCGGCCCCGACCGCGGCGCCGTCTGGCGAAGCTCCGGCTGCAGGCGAGAGTCCGACGGCGTGACTGTTCTTACACATGGATGACAAGAGCTTTCGGGCCCTACGCGAATCCGGCGCGCCGGTCGGTGCCAGCCGGTCGATTGGCGCGGCCATCGCGAGCGCACGCGACCAGGTCGCCCGCGTTCTGATTTGGTTAGGTGCCACGCCCAATCGTGTCACACTGCTCGGCTTCGCGCTCACCTGCGCGGCCGCCTGGTGCCTGGTGTGGGGCGCCTCACATTCGGTCGCCTACTACGATCGGGCCGGCCAGACGAGTTGGTGGCCGGCGTTTGCGGCGCTGTTCCTGTTTCTCGCCGGTGCGTGCGACATGCTCGACGGTGCCGTCGCGCGCGTCGGCGGCCTGGGCTCGCGGGCGGGTGCGGTTTTCGACTCCACGATCGACCGCCTGAGCGACATGGTGATCTACGTCGGATGCCTGCTGCACTTTGCGCTGCTGCCCAAGGTCAATCTGACGTACCAATTGCTGGCGATCCTCGCGCTGTCGAACGGCGTGTTTATCAGCTACGTCAAGGCGCGGGCCGAGAACCTGATCGACGACTGCTCGGTCGGCTACTGGCTGCGCGGCGAACGCGTCGCGGCCGTGTTGATCGGCTGCGCGACCGGCCACGTGCCCGCGGTTCTATGGCAGATGGCCATTTCCGGCTCGTTTACCGCCTGGCGGCGGATCGAATACGCGTACCATACCCTGCGGGCCGTCGACGCGGGCCGTCCGCCGCCGCCGCGTGGACCGGTGCCGGGGTGGCTGGGCAAGCTCCAAGTCTGGCGTTATCCGCGCGGTTCGATTCAGTACGACGTGGTGACCGGGCTGCACATCGCGTTTATCGTCTTTGCGCCACTGTTGTTCCCGGCGCTGCGCGGCGGTGCGGGGGCGGTCGATCCTGTGCGGCACTGGCTCGGACTGTAGCGTGTCACCGCCTGCCGCGCTCGCGCAGAATCCGTCCGCGTAGCGCCAGGCCCAGGAAAACGCACGCGGCATAGAAGACCAATTGCACCGCCGCACGCACGAGGACGGTGTACGCCGCCCCGCGCACCAGGTTTTCGCCGGAGATCAGCAGGATCGCCGCCGCCGCCGTGCTCGCGAGGGTAATGATCTGCACCGGTACCTGCACCCAGAACAGGCGCATCTGGGTCGTGGCGGTGCCGAAGACGTTGGTCAGCAGCGCGAGGCAATGGGCGCAGACGATGATGCGGAATTCCCCCTCGTAGCCGGCGAAGTCTGCCGTGTACAGCACCCGCAGAATCGGTCCGCCAAAAAACCACGCCACCGCCAGGACGAGCGCACCCACACCAACAGCCGCCGCGGCGAGCAGCCCGCCCAGCCGGAGAAAAGCCCGCACGTCGGTGTGGTAGTACAGCGAGAAGCGGTTGGCGGCGGCCGCGGCGGCCTGAATGATGACCAGATTTCCGGCCAGAGTGATGTAGGCGAGTGACCCGAAGTAGCCCAGTTGCGCTTTGCCGCCCGGCTGCGCCTCGATCACGATCCGCGGCAGCGTGTCGCACAGATTGATGATGAGCGCGACGACGCCCAGCGGAAACGTCTGTATAAAGAGCGCCCCCAGGTCCTTGCGCTTTACGCCCAGGTTCCACAACTGCGGGTTCGCGACGCGCGGACCGTCAAAGAAGATGAGCACCGCGAGCACGCCGAGCGCGTGCAGCAGGATCGCCAGCGCGGTCCCATCCGCCAGGTGCGTTGGCGCCAGCCGCTCCCCGCGGCACAGCCAGTGAAACAGCGGCATGAGCACCGCGAACGGCAAAATCAGCGTGAAAGCGCGCAGCCCCACCGTGCCGGCCAGCAAATCAAGCCGTTCACGGCGTTGATAAGTCCCCCAGCCGACCTCCGCTATCGCCCAGATGATCTTGGCCGCAAAAACCCCGCCGAGGATCAGCAGGTAGCTCGCCGGTGAGCCGCGCGCCACCTGCCAGAGCAGAAATGCCGTCAGCACCACGGCCGCCGGGACCATCATCAGCTCGCACAGCCGCCGATACGTCCCGAAGGAGAATTGGTTCCCGACGTCGGCCACGAAAGCGCCCCGTAGCTCCAGGCCGCAGAAGAGCACGACCGGCGTGGCGACCGCCAAGGCAAAGAAGTACTGCCCGGCGATCTCCGGCGTAGCGAATTTTGCGAGCAGGACCAGGACGCCGAGCTGGCAGGCGTGGTAAAAGCCGGTCCCGCCAATTGCGTAGAGGGTATTCAGGAGCAGCGAACGCCGCGCGGGCGGCGCGGCGCCGACCGCAACCTCCACGGGGGTAGGCGAGAGGGGAGCGTCAGCCACGCGCGGCTCCAGGTGCGGGTGCAGCGTGTGCCATTGTAGCCGCTGGGGAAGCTGCCGCTCACAGCTTGGAATCGCCGCTCGACCAGCCGCGGTGCCGGTTACGGCAGCGCGAAGTCGTCGATCTGGATCGGGAGCTGGCGGTCCTCAATCTGCGGATGGATCTCGAACACGACCTGGAGCTCGTCGTTGAACGCGCTCGGCTCGAAGAAGAACGCCTGGCACGGCTCGGCGGTGTCTTTCTTGTTGATCCAACTGTCGCGAGTCGGGACAGGGCGCATCCAACCATCGCAGAAGGCCGCGTTGAACACGTGCTCGCGTTTGGTCTTGTAGTGGAAGATGATGCCGCGCTCCATGGCTGGGGCGTTTTCAAGCTGGTCGGCCGGCAGTACTTCGATCTCGATCCCCAGGGCGGCAAGACGCGGGTCGACCAGCGTCTGGCCGTAGTAGTGGAAGGGGTTGACGACGGTGAACTTCTCCTTGTCCTTGGCCAGGATCACGCGGATCGTCCCGTGCAGCACCTTGAGCGTGCGCGCCCCGCGCGCGGACGGCTTGGTCCGGGCGGACATCAGCAGACCCGAGTCGCGCAGCCGATCGGGCGTAATCGTGATGGTGTGCGTCGTCTTGGTGTCGATGTCTTTGTAGGTCGTCTCGTCGATCAGGGCCTTACCGGTATCGTCGACCACCTCGGTCAGCAAGACGCTGCCGGTCCGGACAATCTCGTCCACGCGCTCGCCTTGTATGCGCAGCCGCATCTGGAGGTCGGATTCCATGCGTGCGGCCAGAACGGGGTCAGAGCTCCAGAAGCGTATTTCGCGTACACCCATGAGCTCCACACGCAACGGGCCGGTGTTGTAGAGCGGGGCCGCGGCGGGGGACGTCGTGGGTTCGTCCGGCGGCGCGATGATCTGAGGCACCAAGAGAAGCAGCAGGCTCAAGTATTGCATAACAGCCCTTCCTCCCACGCATACGCCGTGGAACGAGTTCGCCACCCCGCCCGACGGTGCGCAACCGCGTCCGCACCAGTCGCAGCGGGCGATCCTGGAGGGCGTATATTCCCCAACGGCCCGCGGCCCGTCAACACGCCCGCGTGGCTCGCGGCGTTTATCGTCAGCTCAGCAGTTTCTCGACCAGCTCCAGCAGCCGCTCCATGCGGAACGGCTTGCTAAGATACTCGTCCACGCCGAGGGCCTGGGCGTACTGGCGGTGGCGGGTGCCCTGGTTCCCGGTAATCATGATGAACTTCGGCCCCTGGCTCTTCGGGATTTTCTTGCGGAGTTGCTCGATGACCAAAAAGCCGCTCTTCTGCGGGAGCATGATGTCCAGGATCACGAGGTGGGGGGCTTCGGTCTCGACCATCGTGACGGCCGTGTTGCCGTCGCTCGCGGTCTTGATGGTCGCGCCGGTGTCGGCGAGGCCGGTCTTGATCGCCATCAGAATGTCCGGGTCATCGTCGACGACCAAGATGGTCTTGCCTGTCAAGTCCTGCGCCACGGGATTCTCCTTCTCGAAGCCGCAGTGTACTATTGCCGCAGTCCGCGGACAACACGCGCGCTGCGCAGTGCGAACCGACCCCGGGCGGCGAGCACCCGGCTCCGGGCAGGTGTGTAAGAAGGGAGTTGGCTCATGGAAGAAGGACGGCGTAACGTGATGGTGGGGGCGTTCGTGCTGGCGGGGCTCGCGTCCCTCGGCACCCTGATCGTTTTGTTCGGCAGCGGCCCCACCTGGCTGGTACGCGGCAGCACGTACCCCCTGCACGTACACTTCGACGCGGTGTCGGGCATCCGCAAGGGTACCCAGGTCACCGTCAAAGGCATGGAGGTCGGACGCGTTGAGGACGTTGCTCTCCTGGCACCGGCGCAACGGCCGGGGCCGGCGGGCGAGCCCGCGTCCGTGGTGGGGCACGAACTGGCCGTGGACGTCGTACTTGCGATTCGCAAAGAGTACCTGATTCCCAAGGGCAGTTCGGCCCAGACAACCGAGCCCATGCTGGGGCAAGGCCGCCCGCCCATCGAGATCATCCCGGGCCCCTCCGACGCCGACGCACTGGCTCCCGGGGCGAGCCTGGACGGGAAGATTCGCCGGGCCATCGATTCGATGTTCCCGCCGGGCGTCATCACGAACTTTGAAACCGCGGTTCGCCAGATCGGCGATGCGGCGGAAGCGCTCACGCCGGTCTTGGACGAGGCGAAGATCATGCTGGAGCAGCGTGCCACCCGCGACGTCGACCTCCCCGGCGGGCCGCAGGGGAACATGTCGAGTGCCGTCGCCCGACTGGACTCGTCGCTCAAGCACTTCAACGAGGTGCTCGGCGACCCCCAAGTGAAGAGCCAACTTCGTGAGACGATCGCAAACGTCCATGACATGTCCGAGAAGGGCAAGCAAGTGATGGCTGACTTGCAGACGGCGGCCGGTGAGACCCGCGAAACAGTGGGTGACGTGCGGAAGTTCGTCGCCAAGGCCGACACCTCGCTCGACAGTTTCAACAGCCGCATCACGGAAGTCTCACAGGCCACCATGGGGTCACTCGACCGGGCCGATCGCTTCCTGGACTACCTCAACGTGGTCGGTGACCAGGTCACGAGCGGGCGCGGCAACGTCGGACAGCTCGTGATGGACAACAAGCTGTACGAGGCGCTGGTGACGACCGCGGAACGCCTGGCGCAGGCGGTCCAGGAGTTCCGGGACTTGGTCGCCGAGTGGCGCCAGGGGAAGGTCCGTGTGGCTTTGTGATAACGCCGTGTGCGGTCCCGGACAGCAACCTGCGGCGCGCCGTATTCCGCACCGGCGCCAGAAAAATCCTCACCAGAAAATGGGATGATAGATGTCTTGTTTCCTGCATTCTTGCACGCGCAAGGCGGGAAATCGTGGCAGCTTGCCTGCCGGGCGTCGTCCAGCGGCCCGGCGGAACGAAACTTGCCACGCAATACCTCGTTGGAGCGCCGCAGCGCACGTCGGTGATGGTGCGACTGGCTGACATCTCCCCAGCGGTGCCGGTCTTTCTGGGGCTAACGCCCGGCGCGGATCCAATGGCGTAGGTGCTGCATGGTCGAAATAGCGATTCACGGGCGTGGCGGCCAGGGCGGGGTAACGCTCGCCAAGCTGATCTCTTCCGCTTACTTCTTGCGGGACAAGCACGTACAGGCGTTCGGCGTATACGCCGCCGAGCGCTCCGGGGCGCCGGTGCAGGCCTTCGTCCGCATCGACGACGAGGAGATCACGAACCACAACCAGGTGCAGACGCCCGACCATGTCATTGTCCTGGATCGGACGCTGATTGACCCGCGTCTGACCGCGACCCTAAAGCCGGGCGGCTGGCTGATCCTTAATTCACCCAATTCTCCCGACGCCTTTGCGAGCGAGTTTCCCGGCCGGCGGGTGGCGACCGTGGATGCAACGGGGATCGCGGTGGCAAATGGCCTGGGCACCAAAGCCGTCCCGATCGTCAACACGACCATGCTGGGCGCGACCGCGAAACTCTTTAGCCTGACGCTCGCGGACGTCGCGGGGGCGCTGCAACTGGTCGGCTTTGGCGGGCAGAACGTCGTCTCGGCCCGCCAAGCCTTCGAGACGGTACAGGCGAAGCAGCTCCCCGGTGCGATTGGCGTCGCCGCGCCGCCGCGTGCAAACGGCCCGCTGGCGAGCATCCTCGACGCCGACCTGGGCGGGATTCCCACGATCAAGACGGGGGCCTGGGCCACGCAACACCCACGGCGGCACATGCTCACGCCGCCGTGCAATGACGGCTGCCCGGCGGGTAACAACGTCCGCGGCTTCGTCGAAGCGGTCGGCAAGAAGGACCACGACGCCGCGCTGCGCATCCTCCTGGAGACCTCCCCGTTTCCGGGGATTTGCGGGCGGGTCTGTCCGGCGCCGTGCATCGAGGCGTGCAACCGCCGCGAACACGATGAGCCGGTGAATATCCGCGAGATCGAGCGGTACGTGGCCGATCACGCCCGCTGGCCAGCGCCGCGCAAGCCGCGCCGGCCGGAGCAGGTCGCGGTGATTGGTTCGGGCCCGGCCGGGTTGAGCGCGACCTACCACCTGGCGCGACTTGGGTACCGCGTGGCGTTGTTCGAATCCGGCCGGGAGTTGGGCGGCGTGATGCGCACCGGGATTCCGAGCTACCGTCTGCCGCGCGACGTGCTGGACCGCGAAATCAGCTTCGTGGTTCGTCACGGGGTCGAGGTCAAGACGGAGCACGCCATCGACCGTCAGAAACTGCTGGACATGACGCACCGGTTTGCAGCGGTTTTTGTCGCGACGGGCCTGCAGGAATCGCGCGCCCTCAACCTCGGCCACTTGGCGCCCGACATGGTCGTGCAGGGCATCGATTTTCTGGACCGCGTTCGCCAGGGGCAGGAGTCGCTCGCGGGGCAGCGCGTGGCGGTGATCGGCGGCGGCAACACCGCCATCGACGCGGCGCGGTC
>JAGVEP010000141.1 GCA_020058145.1 Phycisphaerae bacterium
GCCCGCCGGACCTGCGGCGGATCGCGCACCTGGTTGTCGGGACGGTGAAGCGGCTCGGCCCAGCCGCTCCGCTGGCCATCATCTCCGCGACGCTGCCAACGGTGGGTTTCGTGGCCCTGGCCTGCACGTTCAACCTCATCGGACCGTGGCTGCGCGAGCGAGAAGCACTTGGAATCGCGATGTACATCTGCGGTTTCGCGCTCTCGGCCGGTTTGGCGATCCTCCCAACCCACTTGCAGGCCGCGCTGGGCGGTTGGGCGTTTGGCTTCGCTGTCGGTTGTCCGGCCGCGTTGGCCGGCGTGCTCGGGGCCGCACTGTGCGGTTACGCCATCGCGCTCCGCGCCACCGGCGACCGAGCGCTGGCGCTGATTCGCGAGAAGCCCAAGTGGCAGGCCGTTTATGACGCCCTCCTCGGCAGCGGCTTTGGCCGCACACTGCTCATCGTCATCCTTGTGCGACTCGCGGTGACGCCCTTCGCGCTGACCAACCTGATTCTCGCGGCGACGCGCGTACACCCGCTGGCCTATGCGCTCGGCACGCTCATCGGGATTGCTCCGCGCACCAGCGCCGCGGTGTTCCTAGCCGTCGGCGTCCGCGAATTCTCCTCGCAGACGGCACAGCAGCGGTGGGTCTGGCTCGCCGGCATCGGGCTCACCCTCGTGGCCGTGGTGGTCATCGGTCAGATCGCGAATCGCGCGGTCACCCGCGTGACCGGCAGCCGTCAAGGCGCGTAGCACGCGGGGGGGCCGATGCACTCCGGCCAAACGCGGCGCTCGAACAGGAATTGGCGGATGTGCGCGCACAGATGACATTTGCTCGCGTAACCCGCGGGTAACTCGCCGTAACCCAGTTTCCGGGCCACTGGCAGCAAGTCGTAACTGCCGCCCGCCACGAGCGCCGCCACCACGGGCTGCGCACGCCAGTCGGTCGCGAGACGCTGCCACACCGCGCCGACGCTGCACCCGGTTTGCGGGCCTGCTTGGCCGAGGATGATGCCGCTGCACGTACCGGGGAAGATGTTGCCGAGCGCATCGATGTGTACATGCCGGCTGCCGAGCAACTCCGCGGCGCAGTCTTGCCCGCGGTACGCCTCCGCCGGCTGTCCCGGCAGCAGCGGGGCCACTTGCTCCGCCGCCCGGCCGGTCAACCGGTCGGGGTGTTGCTGCAGCGCAGCGCGAAAGGCCGCTTCCCGCTGCTCCCGGGTGAGCGCCCGCGTGTCGATCGGCTGCTGGAAGAAATCCCACCACCGCACGATCACGCGTCCGCGGCCGAGCACTTCGCGGGCGCAGCGTACGCAGCGCTGCACGCACTCCAGCGCTACGAATTCCTGGTGAAACACATCGCAGCTAATGACCAGCCGTTCCATCCCCAGCGCGTCCAGCAGCTCCAGCCGCGCCCGCGTCAGCCCATCGTCCGTCGCCCAGCCGGCGTTGGTCTCGATCTTCTCAACCGGTGCCAGGCCGGCGTCGCGGGCGGCCCGCAGGACCGCCACCAGCCGCGTCCAATCGCCAAACGGCTCGCCGCCCGCGAGATGCACGCGCATCTTCGCCCCGTGCTGCCGCGCGTGCTCTTCCAGCTCGCGCCACAGCCGCACCGCGGTCGCGACGCTCATCTCCTCTCCCCGATCCGGACCGCCACGGACGTAACAGAACGCACAGCGCGAGTTGCACCAGTACGTCAGGTACAGGCCCGCGAATTCCCATACGGCGAGCTGTGGCGGAGCACTCATAACAGTCCATCTCTGCGACGGGCGGCCCGTTCTCCGCCGCCGTGCACCGCTGCTAAGAAGCTGCCGGGATCTTTCGTTCCCGCTCGGGCAGGCGCATCAGCACGCGCACCACGTCGCCGTCCTGCTGCGTCTCTACGACCATCCCCGAGCGATGGAAGATCTTGAGCATCCCGCTGTTTTCGACCAGCACGTAGGCGTAGAAGGTGTGGACGCCGCGCTCGCGGGCAATCTGCACCAGCCGGTTGAAAAAATACGAGCCGAGCCCCTTGCGCTGCCACGTATCCTGTACGGTGAACGCCACTTCCGCGGTTTGCTTCTCCGCGTCGGTCATGTAGCGTGCTACGCCGACCACCTGCTCGCCGCCCGGCGGTCCCGAAAGGCCGATCAGGGCCATTTCCGTGTCGTAGTCGATCGTGCAGAAGACCTGCATCTTGTTGTGCGGCATCGCCTTCAGCGCCGCGTGATACCGCAGGTACTTCGTCTGCTCGCTGAAGTGGTAGAACATCTCCCGCATCAGCGGCTCGTCGTCCGGGCGAATCGGCCGCACGAAAACTGCCTGGCCGTCCGGCGTCGTGATCGTCTCTTCGTACTGCGCCGGATAGGGGGCCTGCGCCGGCGGCATGATCTGGTTCGGATAGACGATGTGCCGGCGCTTCGCCGCGTGCAACAGCTCGGAGCGGAAGTCCGGGTGGGCGATGCTGATCAGCGACATCGCCCGCTCGCGCATCGTCTTGCCGTGCAGGAACGCGACGCCGTACTCGGTGACGATGTAGTGTGTGTCGCCGCGGGTCGTGATCACGCCGGCACCTTCCAGTAGCGTGGCGACGATCCGCGATTTGACCGTGATTTTGCCGTTTTCGTCCGGCACGTCCGCCGTGCTGGGCATGGCGATGATCGGCTTGCCGTTCTTGGCGAGGGCCGCGCCGCGAATGAAGTCGGCGTGGCCGCCAATGCCGCTGTACAGGAGTTGCCCCAGTGAATCGGCCACGACCTGGCCCGTCAGGTCGACCTCCAGGGCCGCGTTGATCGCCACCATGTTCTCCTGGGCGCTGATGACGATCGGATTATTGGTGTACTCCGACGGGTGCATCTCGATCTGCGGATTGTCGTCCATGAACTCGAACAGTGCGTGACTGCCGGCGGCGAAACTGCCCACGATCTTGCCGGGGTCCAGCGTCTTGCGCCGGCCGGTGATGACGCCCGCGCGGGCGAGCTTCAGCACCCCGTCGGAGAACATCTCGGTGTGAATGCCCAGGTCGTTCTTGTCGGTCAGCATCGACAGGACCGCGTCGGGAATGCGGCCGATGCCGACCTGAAGCGTGGCGCCGCCGGGAATCAGGCGGGTCAGGTGCGCCGCGAGCTGCCGGGTCACGTCGTCCGCCTCGCCCAGTGCGGGCCATTCGAGCAGCGGCTCGTCGTGTTCGACCAGCGCTTGAATCTGCCGCACGTTGAGGAAGCAATCGCCGAGCGCCCGCGGCATGCGGCGGTTCACCTGGGCGACCACGTGCCGCGCCGACTCAACGGCGGACTTGGTGATGTCCACGGAAACACCGAGGCTGCAGTTACCGTATTCGTCCGGCGGGCTGACCATGACCAGGGCCACGTCGATCGCCAGCCGCCGCGTACGAAACAGCGTCGGCACCTGCGACAGGAAAATCGGTGTGTAGTCGGCGCGCGCGTCATTCACCGCGGTCCGCATGCTGCTGCCGATGAAGAACGCATTCGGGCGGAAGTTCTGGGCATATTTGGGCTGCGCGTACGGTGCGACGCCGAACGTCAGAATGTGGACGATTTCGGTATCGGACAGGTTCTCGCCGTGGACCGCCAGCGCCCGGACCAGTTCCTGCGGCTCGCCGCAAGCGGACCCGATGTACACGCGGTGGCCCGGCTTGACCAGCCGGACCGCTTCGGCGGCGGTCTTGACCTTGTCGGCATAGCGTTCACGCCAGTGGGTGGGCATCGTCAGGCTCCTGACCTGCGGTCCGTGCAGAACCGCAAAGACGCAGAGAGCGCAAAGAACGCAGAGAATGCACGGCTAGTCAATCGGAACTCACTACACATCTCTGCGTCCGCTGCGCTCTCTGCGTCTCTGCGGTCTCAGTCGTCGGGTGACAGAATGACGCGGGCATCCGCCACGACGGCGCCCTGCCCAGTCGGGTAGACCATCAGCGGGTTAATGTCCAGTTCCTTGATCCGCGGGTGTTGCGACACCAGTTGCGAGAGCCGCAGCAGGCACTCGGCAATCGCCGGCACGTCCGCGGGCGGCTCCCCACGAAAGCCGCGCAGCAGCTTGTGCGCGCGAATGTCCATGATCATTTCCAGGGCCATGTTCTCGCGCAGCGGCGCGAGGCGGAACGTCACGTCTTTGAGCGCCTCGCAGTAGATGCCGCCGAGGCCGAACATCAGCAGCGGACCCATGCGGGGGTCGCGGGACATGCCCAGGATGATTTCCTTCCCCTGCGGCAGCATCTTCTGGACCAGCACGCCCCAGATTTCCACGTCCGCCCCCAGCTTCTTCTTCACGGAACCGATCATCTCGTCGAATGCGGTGCGGACGCTCGCCTCGTCCATCAGGTTCAGCCGCACGCCACCCACATCCGTCTTGTGCAGGATCTTCGGACCCGAAATCTTGAGCACCACCGGAAAGCCCAGCTTCGCCGCGGCCGCGGCGGCCTCGTCCGCGCTCGTGGCGAGCGCATAAGGCACAATTGGAAAACCGTAGCGCCGGAAGACCTCGAGCGCTTTGAGCTCGACGAGCGTGGTCCGCCCGGCCCGCGTTTCCTCGTCGAGAATCGCGGTTACGCCGTCCTGGTCCACCTCAAACTGTTTGTACGGCAGAATCGGCTGGCGCGCCCATTCAGCGAAGCGGCACTTGGCCGCCATCGCCCGCATCCCGTCCTCCGGGAACGCGTACGCCGGGACGCCATGCTTGCGCAGCAGTTGCACACCCGACAAGACATCCACCAGCCCCATCAGACACCCGACGATCGGCTTGCCGCAGAAAGTCTTCGCCTCGCGGATTTCATTCGCTATCTCGGTCACGTCCGTCATGGTCTGCGGCGTGACGATCACCATGACCTGATCCACGCCCTCGTCAGCACAGACCGCGTCCAGCGCGGACCGATAGCGATCGTGCTTCGCATCTCCGATCACGTCGACCGGGTTCTTGAGGCTCGCCGTCGGCGGAAGCTGGTAACGCAGTGATTTGAGCGTGTATTCCTGAAACTTGGCCAGACGCATGCCGGCGCGGATGCACGCGTCGGTCGCCAGGATGCCGGGTCCACCGGCGTTCGTGACGACGGCGGTGCGGCGCCCCGGCGGCAACGTCGGATCGACGAAAACTTCCGCGCAGTCGAACAGCTCGTTGACCGAATCGACGCGCAGCACCCCGGCCTGCGCAAAGACCGCGTCGTATACCTCGTCGGAGCCCGCCAGCGAGCCGGTGTGCGAGGCCGCCGCCGCCGCCCCTTCCAGCGTCCGGCCGGTTTTGATCGCGATGATCGGCTTGGGATTGCTGCCGTGCGTGATCCGGTGACAGGTCTCGATGAACGCCTGCCCGTGCGACAGTTCTTCGAGGTACATGAGAATCGCTTTGGTCAGCGGGTCGGCGGCCAGCGCCATAAGCAGGTCGGTCTCCGCCACGGCGACCTTGTTGCCGAAGCTGACGAAACGAGAAAAGCCGATGCCGACACCCTTGGCGTAGTCCAACAACGCCGTACAGAGCGCGCCGCTTTGCGAGATGAGCCCAAACTGGCCGGCGTTGGGCATTCCGCGGCCAAACGTCGCGTTCATCCCGACGGTCGGGGCGGTGTTGATGATGCCGAGGCAGTTAGGGCCGACGATCGTTAGGCCGCGCTCGTGGGCCAGCACCTTGAGGTCCTGCTCGCGTTTGACGCCCTCGCCGCCGACCTCCTTGAATCCTGCGGAGATCACAACGAAATGCCGCGTACCCTTGTCCGCGCACTCGGCCACGACCGCCTGCACGAGCGGCGCGGGAATCACGAGCACGGCCAGGTCCACGAGGTCGTCAATCGCCGAGACGCTCGGCACGCAACGGTTGCCCAGGATGCTCTTCGCCTTGGGGTTGACCGGGTACACCACGCCGGTGAACCCACCAAAGACGAGATTGCTGATGATCGCGTTGCCAACCGACCCGGACGTGCGGGAGGCCCCGACCACGGCGATCGAACGCGGGGCAAACAGCGGCTCGAGGTTGGTCGCCGCAGCTTTCGGCTCGTCGCAGGCCACAACGGTGGTGGGGGGCATGAACAACTCCTGGCTGGCAACCGTGTCCTGCGGCAGGCGGCCACAGGGTTACACGCATAGCAGAGCAGGAATCATACCAAATGGAGTGATCGGGGCCACGCGTGGAGTTAGAGCGTTTGGCCGGCCGCCACATCGAAACCAACCGATCACCAGGGGTTGAAGACTGAATTAGTCGGCTTCGGCGACGCGTCCGGGGGCGGGCCCGGCGTCTACGCGCGACGAAAGGTGATAAACCCACATCGCGAGTGCTGCCGCGCACGCGAGCATCGCAGCGCCGACCATCTGGTGTGCCGTCGTAATGGCGACATCGATCGCGGTTGGGCGACGCTCGACAGCGTTATTACCGGTGGCTACCAGCGCTGTAACCCCTAGCGCCACCTGCACCAGCACCAGCCAAAGCAAGCCACAACCAAGGCGGCGCACGGTCGATACGCTGCGGTAAATTCCCCAGGCGCGCACGCCAACAGCGACCGCGAGCACCGCGACGATGACGGCAAAAGTGATGTGAATGGTCAGCATGTGCTGCCCGATCGCAACCAAACGGGCCGGGTCAGTCTTCAGACCATAGCGCAGCACGTCCAGCGCCCACGAGAAATGCCGCACCAGCGCCCCCAGGACGAGTTGCACGACCAGCGCGACGACCAGCGCGGCGCCGAAGACGCGATCGGTGTTCGCCGACAGCGCCAGCCGCGGATCACCACGGGCCTCGTCGCCCCAGCGCCTGGTCCGAACCACGGCCAAAGCCACGAGCGCCGCGAAGACAAGCTGCCCGAAGACTCCGTGTACGATGGCCAGGATGGTGTTCGGGTCGGTATCTTCGGGATGCGTGCTGAACGTAAACCGCCCGGTGACGCGCAGACCGCCGAGAATCCCCTGGACAATCACCATCGCCAGGGCGAGCCACGCCAGGGCTTTTGCGCCCCGGCGTCGCGCCGTGAGTTGCACCTGGCACGCGAGTACGAGCGTCGTCAGCCCCACGAGCGAGCCCAACAGTCGATGCGCGTGTTCGAGGTACACGCCGCCGGTCATGCGGGCCAGCGGGTACAGGAACATGTTGTACCCCGCGGTATTCGGCCAATCGACGACCGCCAGCCCTTCGTCAAAGCCCGTGACCAGGCCGCCGGCGGCGAGGAGTACGAAAGTCGCGCAGGCCGCGACGGCCGCGAAATGCCCCGGCCAGTCCGGCTCGTCTGGTAGCGTCCGTCCCCCGTTCGGGTGGTGTGGGCGTCTCGCCCGCTGAGGTAGCGTCGGCCCCCCGCGGCCGATGTGTGTACGCCGCCGCAGCGCATGGCCGATGCCCGCCCCAATCCCGCCAACCACCGCACACACCACCAACGTCCCCGGGACCCACAGCAGCGCCCCGCGTTTGATCTCATTCGGCATCTGGCCGCTCATCAGACTGCCGACCAGCAGCAAGTTCAGCAGGCCGGTCAGCAAGCCGGCGAAAACCCCACCCCGCGCGCCGCGCGTGGTCGCGCGACCCGCGAAAACCCCGCCCACCACCAGGCAGGCGATCAGCAGGCCAAATACCACGGCCGGCGGGACGGCATCGCCAAACAGGCGACACATGTACCCGACCGCCCACATGCCGACGGCGGTGCCGAAGCCGATCGTTAGCAGGTCGGCCGCACCGGAGGTCGCCGGAGTCCTGTCCCTCATCGTGAGTTCCTCGTTGCGGCAGCAGGCCCGCGCTGGGCATTCGCCCGCCGCCTGGTCCCGTATTGTAGGCCAGGCCACACGCCCTGCGTGCGTCCGGGCGGGCGGCTATACTCGAAGGGTGTAGTCCAAAACTGTGGCGGAAAGCTCGCCATCCGAGCCTCAGGCGCGAGCCTGGGGTCCGCGCAGCGCGCTCCGCGGGAAACCCCACGCTGGCGCGTGGGGCTCGGACGGGAGGCTCGCCGCGCGTGGCGGCTACCACAGTTTTGGACTACACCGTACTCGAAGCGGTACACAGGAGGCGCTTGTCCGGCATGATACGTAAGACCAGGCGACTGGCACTCGCGGCCAGCGTGGCCGCACTAGCCCTCGCGGCGACCGCCGGTGGGTGGTGGTACCACAACCTCCTGCCGCGCCGGTTCGCGCCCGTTGTTGCGGGGCATCTGTATCGCAGCGGCACGGTCAAACCGGCCCAACTGGAGCGGCTGCGTGCTGGCTACGGCATTCGCCGCGTGGTTTCACTCCTGAATCCAGAGGCCGAGGTGAGCCGTGCCGAGCGCGAAGCCGCGGCGCGCGCGGGGATCGAATGGGAAAACGTGCCGCTCACGGGGGACGGTGCCAGCACGCCTGCGGACCGGGCACGTATTCTCGCGCTCTTGAGCGCTGCGAATGCCCCGCCGACGCTTGTGCACTGCGCTGCGGGTGTGAACCGCACGGGTCTCGCCGTCGGCTTGTTCCGGTTGCACGTCCAGCACTGGCCGCTGGAAAATGTGCTTGCGGAGTTGAAGCAGTTTGGCTTCGAGGATCAGCCGCAGCACGAGAACCTGCGGGCAGCACTGGTCGCCGAGGCCGCAGCAGCCAGCGACCCGTTGAAAAAGTAGCGTCGGCCCCCCGTTTGGGTGGTGTGGGCGTCTCGCCCGCCGTCGTAGCGTCGGCCCTCCGAGGCCGACGTAGAACACCGCAGCCTGCCGCATCACGCCACCACCAGCACCCCGGTGCCGCTGAGCCGATCCGCCTTGAGGTCCTGGAGCGCGCGGTTGGCATCCGCCAGCGGGTACTCGGTCACGTGCGGCCGCAGCGGAATCTCGGCCGCCTCGGCGAACAGCTCACGCGCATCGGCTCGCGTGTTCGCCGTCACCGAGTGTACATCTCGTTCGTAGAAGAGGTGCTTTTCATAGTCCAGCGTCGGGACAGGCGTCATGTAAATGCCCGCCAGCGCCAACGTGCCGCCCTTTTCCAGGCGTTCGAGCGCGACGGGCACGAGTTCGCCGGCGGGCGCGAAGATAATCGCGCTATCCGCCCGCACCGGCAGCCTGCTCGCATCCGCGCCGGCCCAGATCGCGCCGAGCGAACGAGCCAACTCCACGTGCGGCTCCGCGCGGCTGACCACGTACACCGCGCAGCCACGGTGGCGTGCAATCTGCAGAACCACGTGCGCCGATGATCCGAAGCCGTAGAGCGCCAGCTTACCACCGGCAGGCAAGTTGCAGCGTTTCAGGGCACGGTAGCCGATGATCCCCGCACACAGCAGCGGCGCGGCCGCGATATCGGTGAAAACGGCCGGGATTTCATGGGCGAAATCCTCAGGCACAACGGCATACTCCCCATAGCCCCCGTCCGCGTGGTAGCCGGTGAACCGTGAGCGCTCACAGAGATTTTCTCGATCGCTGCGGCAGAATCCACATACCCCGCACGTGTGCCGTAGCCAGGCCACGCCGACACGCTGGCCGATGCGAAACCGACGACACTCCGCACCCAACGCATCGACGCTGCCCACAATCTGATGACCCGGAATGACCGGCAGCTTCTGACGCGGTAAGTCCCCCTCAATTACGTGCAAGTCCGTGCGGCAGATGGCGCACCGGCTGATTTTGACGCGCACCTCGCGTACGCCAGGCTCCGGAACGGGTAGCTCAATGAGCCGTAGCGGAGATTTCTGGATGGGGCCGCAGTCGTCCAGGAGCATCGCACGCATGACGATCGTGTCCCTGCGCTGCCGCGCGACCGGTGGTCACAGGTTCAGGTTTCAACGGCTCGCCGGACGGCGCGTTGCACTCGCCGGTGGCACGACGTGGCATTCGAGATACTTGCGGCCGAACCGCCAACACTTGGCTTCGTCCGGCATGAAGATATCGACGGTGTTCCGCCGAAAGCGGTAATCCGTGCGATCGGTGACCACGAACGTGCGACCCAGTGCCGGGACGTTGATTCGCGATCCAAAGGGAATGTCCACCGGTGCCGCGCACTGGCCCACCCCGACCCGTGTACCGGAGGCTGTCCATCCGCGATCGCAATACGCCGTCACACGGTATACTCGGCCTGCCTTGGGTGGGCTGGCTGCGCGTCCGCCCGCAGGCTTGGACAAGTTGTCGCCAGGTTCGAGCGCGCCGGCCAAGGCGTCCGTCGAGCCGCGGGCGATTTCGAACCCCGAGATCGCCATTTCAACTGCACCAGGCAGGTTTTCGGCTTCGGGCAGTAAGGTCTCAGCCTGGTCCGCCGCGGCTGCAGAGTCCCAGAAACGCACTCCCAACTCGGCCGGTTGGTAGGTCACCACGCCCAGCGCGAGCACACTGGTGCAGGCCACCCCGATCAGGCCCATCAGGGCCGGGATCATGGTCCGCATCGGGCTCCTCCGCTGGCCCAGGTCATAGCACCACCCGTCACGTTGGCCCACGCCCGGGGCCAGCCGCGGCGGATCACCCACAACCGTCGCGACTTACAAGACCACGGATTCTAGCGGGTTGGGGAGGTGATTGCTACCCAGGGTCGTTTCTAGTCCCCCCCGGTGCATGGGGGCAAGAACACGAAAGGGCTCGGCGGGCATGTAATATCGGACTGCTGGAAACGGCGAGTATTCCGCGCAGCGATTCTGGCCGTTGCGTTTACGCCACACCGTTGCTACGAAAACCACGTCCGCGGTACAGGGCTGCGGGGTTTGCGTCGATAACTAGCTAGACAAAGAGCGCCTCAAGAGATTTGGAGTGCAGCCGACGGGCCGCGAATGCGTGGCGCGGGCCCCTTGCCGGCCCACGGAATCGGGTGGGCACGCTTGGAAGCCGCGGCCCGCGGTGCGCGGGTAAGGTTGCCTATGCCTACGACGGTTGTTGACATCGCCGACCTGGCCGTTTCGCGCGATCCTGGCGCGGTGCTCGTGACCTACTCACTCGGGAGCTGCATCGGCGTTGCGCTCTGGGACCCGGTCGCGAAAGTCGGTGGGCTGCTCCATTACATGCTTCCGGACTCGCACATTTCGCCGGAGAAAGCCCGCAGCAATCCGGCGATGTTCTGCGATACCGGCGTGCCGAAGCTGGTTGGTGCCGCGTGCGAGCTGGGCGCGGTCGAGCAGCGTGTGATGGTCCGGGTCGCTGGAGGGGCCCAGTTGTTTAATGACGACGCGACGTTCAACATCGGCCGGCGCAACTACCTGGCGCTGCGCCAGATTCTCTCGAAAAATGGAATTGTGATCAGCGCGGAAGATGTCGGGGGCACGGTCAGTCGCACCCTGAAGCTGGACGTGGGAACGGGCGGCCTCACCATCAAGTCAGGCCAGCAGGAGGTTCCGCTGTGACCACTGTCGCTCTGGACCGCGTCATCGAACGTGTGGAGGCGCTCCCGCCGCTGCCGGTCTCGATGCAGCGGCTGCTGAAGGTGGCTTGCGAGCCGCTGAGTACGCTCGGGGAAATCGTGGACGCGATCCGGTACGATCCCAGCGTCACCGCCGCAGTCCTCCGCCTGTGCAACTCGGCCTACTTTGGCCTGCCACGCAAGGTCGACTCTCTGGAGCATGCCACCTGCCTGTTGGGCACGGTCAGGGTGTTTCAACTCGTGGTCGCGGCCAACCTGCGCTCGATCCTGCACCGCCCACTGGCCGGCTATGGCCTGTCCGCCGGGGCTCTCTGGGCGCATTCGGCCGCGGTGGCGCTGGCGGCCGAGTTGTTCGCCCAGCGCACGGGTGCGTGCAGTCGCGGTCTGCCGTTCACCGCCGGCCTGCTGCACGACATCGGCAAAGTGGTCCTCGATCAGTTCGTGCGCGCGGAGTACGCCGAGATCTTGCGGCGTGTGCAGGCGGAGCGCGTCAGTTTCAACGAGGTTGAATGGCAAGTCCTGGGCTACACCCACGCCGAGGTGGGCGCGCTGCTGGCCGAACGCTGGCAGCTTCCGCCGACGATTGTCAGCAGCCTCCGCTACCATCATGAGCCGTCCGCGCCGCCGGTGCCCGACCCGCTGGTGGATGCCGTCCACCTGGCGGACGCGGTCTGTCTCATGCTGGGCGTGGGGACCGGCGACGACGGTCTCAACTACCGCGTAGATCCCGCCGTTTTGGCCCGCCACGGTCTGAGCGCGGCCGACATCGAGGGGCTCGGCGCGCAGGCGATTGTGGAGCTGAAGGCCGTGCAGGCCGCGTTTGCGGCGCCGTGAGATTGCCCAGGAACTTGTATTCCACCTCTTGACACAGGGCGGCGGGGCGCATAAACCATCCCTGGAATTGCCGGTTGGGTACTGTGGTCGCCGGCAGAATGTGCTTTCAGCTTCCCTACAAGTGGAGAACGGACATGCCTAGAGGAAGACCTAGTAAGTGGCTCACGATGGGAGCCGGGGCAGCGCTCGGCGGTGGGGTCGGCAGCGCGGTCACCAGTCTGCAGGCGCTTTACGCCGAGTTGTTGGCCCAGCGAGCCGGACTCGACGGGCAGATTGCGGCGGTGGCCGGTGCGCTGCGGGCCATCGGCACGACCGTCGCGGCTCCGCAGGCCGCCGCTTTCCGTGCGGCTAAGGGCGGTGGGGGCGGTTGGCGCACCGGGTCACTCAAGGACCATATTGCCCGAGTGCTCCGTGGCGGCGGTGTAATGGCGGTCAAGGACATCACCAGCGGCGTCCTCAAGACCGGCTACAAGACGAACAACAAGACCCTCTCCAAGAGCGTCGGCATCGCCCTTACGGAGATGAAGGGCGTAACGAAGCTCGGCCGCGGTCAGTTCAAAATCGGCTAGTGCTCTGTCACGGCTGAATTGACGCACCGGTGGGAGGGCGAGGCTCCTGCCGAGCCGGTGCGGCGCGCTCCGCGGCGGCTCGGCA
>JAGVEP010000092.1 GCA_020058145.1 Phycisphaerae bacterium
CGCGGCCCTTCCGGCGGCCGAGTTATCCACAACCGTGCTGCGCCGGCTGCGGGGCCGCTCCGCACGGTCATGGATAACGTCGGGAACCGTATCAGGGAGAGGAGCTGGGCTGCGAGGCCCGCGAAACCCAAGACGACCCCTGCAGGGTCGCGGCGTGCGCCGGGTACCAGCGGACCGGGGGCGGCGCTGCGCTGGCCCCCGGCTACGCTAGACCAGCCCTGCGGGCTGAAGAGCGGCACCAGCCCAACCAGTCCGCGCGACCGCACCGCCGCGGGATTTTCGCCTCGTTGCCTGGTTGCCTGGTTGCCTGCCTGCCTGTCTCCCCAACTCGCTACTCGCTACTCGCAACTTGCCACTTCTTCCGCCGTTTCCCGCCAGATTCCCACCGATCCCGCCAAACTTCCCGCCCACCCTTGCCTCTCGCCCGCTGCGCCGCATTAGATAAGTCATGAACACGCGCGCGACGAATTCGCCGGGGGTCTTCGCGGCTGATAGCCGAGAGCCGAAAGCTGACAGCTTGCGAAAGGTTATCGGAAGATTGCCAATGGGGGGGGGTATCCAAATTGGCCAATTTGGCCACCTTCGCGGCGTTGCGTCAGAAGGCCGTTTCCACCCCCCGCCGACCGACGCCCAGGCCGCCTGCCAGGTCCGACCGGCCCGGAACCCGCCTGGCAGCCTCTTGTTTCGACCACGGGGTCAACGGTATCGTAGAGGCTGTGGGCCAGGAATCACGTGTCCGCGGTGCGGGCCGGCTGACAGGCATCCATGCCGCCAACGCCAGCCGCTGGAGAGAAGAGATGCGCTCGAATGAGGAATCACTGTTTAGCCGTCTGGCCGTGCTGTTCGTACTGCCGGCTCTAGCCGCCCTGGCCGGCGCCACGCCGGTGACGTGGCCGTTTGACGTCTACACCACCGGTCAGCCGGTGTATTGGACCTCGCCATCGCCGCTCGATCCGACCGCCGATTGGTACGTGATGAGCTGGGAGATCACGTTGGTGGAGGTGACGCTCAAGCCGCCGATCTTTCCGCAGTTCACCGTGGACATCACCGACCAGATTCCGCCAGAGGATCGCGTCGGCACGGAGACTGCGCTCGGTCCGGCTCCGATCGTTGCGGTCCAGCAGCACGTCGTGTATCCGCCGCCACCCGATCCGGTCGGCTTTGCGGCCGACATTGAGATTGGGCTGAACGCGGCGGGCTATGGGTACATGAACATGACGAACGTCGTACTTGGGACGATCGTCTATCAGGGCGTCACGATGGAAGTGCGCAAGGTCCGCTGGGCGGGCACGGTGACGGGCGAGGCGTTCCACGGCTCGACCCTTCTCGGCGACCTGAATTGCGACTACGCGGTGAATTTCGACGACATCAACGCGTTTGTGCTGGCCCTGGGCGGGTTTGCCGACTACCACGCGGCGTATCCGGCGTGCAATTGGCTGAACGCCGATTGCAATCAGGACGGGCTGGTGGATTTCGACGACATTGATGCGTTCGTGGCGATCCTGACGCAGTAGGACCGTCATCCAGCCCGCAGCTACCGGCTCCACTCCGCGACGATCCGGTACAAGCTCATGCCCACGCCGGTGAGGCTCTCGCCTGCTACGACGCCCACGCAGATGGTCACGAGGTAGCGTTTCGTCAGGCTCTTGAAGCACTTCGACAAGAGCAAGGCCACGAGCGCGCCGACCAACATCGTCAGGCTGGCATGGGCTTGAATGAGAAACGCCAAACCCAGACTGGCCGCACTCGGAATATACGGCCGCACTTTCTTGGACGCCTTTTTCTCCAGGATCACGAGGATGACTGCGACGAGACTGGCGATCAGCATGGCCTGCGGTGCGCCGCGCGGGAAACTGCCAAACCCGGACTGGAAGAGCTCCGCTACGGCCTTCATGCCCGCGACCATCGGCGCGGGCCATTCCTCGGTGAGCAAGCGTTGCTGCGGGTCCTGGATGAGGTTGAGGTAGACAAGCGAGCCGCTGAGCGAGCCGGCCAGCGCGCCCCAGATTTGAGCCCAGACCTGGAGCCGCGGCGTAGCCCCGAGCAGGTAGCCGCACTTGAGGTCATGGAGCAGTTCGGCACACTGGCTCGCGGCTCCACCGGTCACGTTGGCCGCCATGAGGTTCGGTTCGACGCGGGCGGGCAGCAGGGCGCCGAACAGCAGTTGTGTAACCTTGCCCACCGGCGCGACCGGCGTGATATTGGTTTCACCCGCGACACGTCCGGCGACGACGGCGAGCAGAAAGGACAGCAAGACGCCGGCGCCGGCCGTCCACCACTTGATATCGAAGAACCACATCTGCAGCACGACCGACAGCACGAGGCTGATCGCGAGTGAGCGGACAAACCAGCGGCGCGAAACTTCGCCCGTGTATACCGGGGCGGCGGCGGCGGCTTTCGACCGGCCGGCAAATGTCGCGAAGATCGACCGCCAGGAAAAACCGAACGACACCAGGGAAGCGACGACCATGAGTGCCACGCCCGGCCAGAGCAGCCAGGTGACGACGCCCGAGAAGGTGGGCTCGACCGGGCGGAACGCGCTCGCGGCGACGAGCGCATTGACTGTCGCCTGGTAATCTCGAAAGGCGAGATGCTCGGCGGGCAACGCCGTGAGCAGCAGCTTGGCGTCCGCCGACGTCAAGATGCCGGTCGCCCGCAGCGCCCCGGCGTTCGCGTCGTAGCGCACGCGGTCAGCCAGCGGCGGCGGGATGCTGAGTTCGGCGGGAAGTTGCGCCTGGGGTTCGCTGATTCGCATCCGACGGGTCGTTATGTACGTGAAATACTCTTGCAGAGTGTCGAGGGCAGCGCAATACGCGGCTTCTTGGCTTTTCGCGCGCAACGCCACGTATTTCTCTCGATCCACTCCCCGGCGCGCGACGAGCAAGCCCCGCTGAACGTCGAAAAAGACCGGACAGTCGGGTGGCAGGACCACACCCGCGGGCAGCACGACCAGCGGCGCCGCCAGTTCCAACTGCGAACGCACAAAGAGCTTCCCAACGGCTTCGCCATACGCTTCGTCGCCGCTCAGCGCCAGCAGGGCCACGCGCTCGGCAGGCGTCATGACGCCCTTCCAGACGAGTTGCCTCTTCGTGCGGTCGTAGCGCGCATGGCCATCCGGCTCGGGGTGCAAAGTCACGCCGGCGGGCAGCGCGCTGAGCGGCTCGGCGACCTCCAGCCGGAGGTAGCCACTCTGAATCAGGGTCGGCGTCAGCACGCCCCACGCCAAGACTGCCCCGAGGGCCAGCGAAATGCACACGCGAATGCCGATCAGGCCCCCAACCGCGTAGAACAGCAAGGTGGTGTTCAGCCCGAAGGTGAGCGCCTTGGCCGCCAGTCCCTTCACGCTGAACGTGACCGGCAGCACGACCTGCGCCAGCCGGGCCGGGCGAATTTGCGTGGCCCAACAGAGCGGGGCTGCAACGACGGCAGCGCCCGCCAGCGCGAGCACGCGCCGCAGCGCCTCGCGGCCCGTCGAATACAGCTCGCGCAGTGTCTCGGCCGTCACTATCCCGGTGACGAATGGCAGCTTGTCCACCAGGATCATCTGCCGGCGCAGGCCGATCGCGACGGAAATGCCAACCAGGCAGACCGAGAAGATCCACAGCATTAGCCAATACCAGGGCAGAGCCTGGCCAGTGAGCATGGTCAGTGCGGGGATCGGCCCGACGAGTCCCGCCGACGCCACGGAGGCCCCGGCGGTGGCGGCGGTGAGACTGATGTTGTTCTCGAGCAGCCCCAGCGGTCGCGCCGGCGTCAGCGCGTGTACCCCGGCCCAGAAGCCGTAGGCGAGCAATGCCGCGGTGATGGCCATGTTCAGGCCAATCCCGAGCTTGAGCCCAAGATAGACGTTGCAGCTCGACAGCACGAACGCCAGCAAAACGCCCGTCAGAATCGCGCGAAAGGTGAATTGGGGCGATGTGATGTCGAGCGGCAACGGTTGCAGGTCGTGGGTGCCACCGTCGGGCGTCTGCGGCGTGGCACGCGTGGCCTCTGGGGAATCGCTGGCCGGAGTGGCCTGGTGCGTCACGTTAACGGCTCTCAGCAGACGCCGCCGGGCGGCCGGATGCGGTGCGCTGGCAGCAACGTGCCGGAGGTTGGCGGCGCATCCGTTCGCCGGGTCGGTGTCGGCCGGATGTTACGAGTACAGACCGCGGACCGTCAACTCAGAACACGAAGCGCCAGCGAGTACCCTCAGTCCGTATCCATGACAAAGCCGTCGATGTCCAGATGAGTTTCACTCGCTCATGTCATTTTCCTTCTCGGTTCTTCCCCTCTCCGGAGGGGAAGAAGCCGGGGTCCAGGGGCGGAGCCCCTGGTGGGGTTGGTGGCCAAGCCCCAAGCAGCCGGTCGCCGGACCGGCTTACACTGCTGAGCAAGACGACCGTTCCACGTATCCATTCGGCCTCGGGTTGCGAATCCGGGCCCACGATGTCGCATTCGAGCGGCGGCTCACGTAGGGTGACGGCCTGGTTGCCGGGCGCGACCCCGGCTCAGGCCAACGAGGCTTCAGCCTGCGACGCTCGACGCGACTTCGGCCGCGACCGCGGCGACGGCCTGGACCGAAGGAGCACCACGCGGCGTGCC
>JAGVEP010000454.1 GCA_020058145.1 Phycisphaerae bacterium
AGAAGTACGCCAGCAGCACCGGCAGAGCGAGCCACGCCCACGGCCACGCGACCCCGGCCAGCACGAGGCACACCATCGCCAGAAGGCCGCCGACACCCGGCACGAGCGCCAGCGCCAGTGTCCACGTCAACAGGCACGCCGGCAGCATGACTTCCGGCCGCGGCAGGCACTCGAGCGTACCCGGGAACACGCAAAACAGGGCCACCAGCAGCCAGCCCCCGCCTTCAGTTTTCAGCCGGCGGCCGACAGAGTAGAGCCCGAGCAGTGACAGCACAAATAATGCCGCGTTCACCAGCCGTGCCGGCGCGAAATCTCCGAATTTGAGGTATCCTCCCATCTTCAACCACTTCTCGTGGTTGCTCCAGTTAATCGGGGTCGGCGCCGGCGCATCGTCCCACTGTATCTTTGGCTCGACCACCTGCACGGCTCCCGCGTGCAACAGGTAGATCAGAGGCGACTGACTCTCGTGGTACGGTACGTCGCCATACGGCAGCTTGCCGGTGGCGGCCGTGAAGAGCCCGCCCGCCAAGCCTTCGCACGAGCCGGGGGACATCCCTGCGGTCGCGAGCTGGTGCGCTGCCAGCGCCAAACCGGTCAGAACGAGGACAAACCGCACGCCGCCGGAGATGGTACCCGGATGGGATGTCGGTTTGTTGGACGCGAGCAGTCCGACGCCGCGCATCACCCAGTAGACGCCCGCAGCGGCGAGACCGCTGTGCCCCCACCATTGCCAGGAATGACCTTCCGGGCACGGCCCGCCGCCGGCGTCGCGCATACTGAGCAGCACACACATGCCAGACAGCACCAGGGCATCCAAGTTCCGTAGCGACAGCAGTGGCTTGGGACGAAATGTCAAAGCCAGCGTTGCGACGGCCCCGAACCACGCCAGGGTCCGCAAGCCGAGACTCGGCCAGGGAGTGATCAGGTTGCCTGGGCAGAACGCGCGTACGGCAGCCTGGGTGGTCGTTGGGGCCGACGACGGCTCAGCGAGGTCCGCCAGCACGGCCACGGAGCAGGCGAGCACGCTGATAATGCAGGCGATCCGCATGGCGAGGTTCCTTCTTAGTGGTTTGGTGGGCCGGGCCCACCCAACATTGGCAACCGCTGCCAGGGGGGCGGAATCGTACCATGTCACGGGCCGCCGCGCAAGCACAGGCATACGTTCCGCGCGGCCCCATGATCGAAAGTTATACGCCGTGCCCGCCGCGCGGATGCAACCAGCGCAACGGGGCGTGCCTACCACGGGAATTCGGGCGCTGGGGCCGAACATTTCTCGGCGGCGGCCACGCTCGCCCGCGGCGGCCTTGCGGCCGGTACGCTGATCCAGGAACATCGTCCGCGGAATCGGTCCGCGGCGGGTGCCACGTCCGCCCCGACCACCCCATGACGTGGCAAGCCGTGGCGCCGGCGCGGATGAGGCCATGCCCGACACAACCCCGGTTGCAGCGAACGATCCGCCACGCCATGCCGAGCTGCGCCGGCTGGCACGCGAGCATTTCGACCGTTGGGCGCTCGGTTACGACCGCTCGCGATTGAACGAGTTGGTGTTTTTCCCGACCGTTCGCATCGTACAAGAGGAAATCGCCCGCTGGCAGCGGGTTCGCGGATCGCAGCCTTTTCGCCTGCTCGACGTGGGCTGCGGCACCGGAACACTGATCACGCTCGTGGCGCGGATGCCTGAAACCGAGTTGGTCGTGGGGTTGGATTATTCGCCGGTGATGCTCCGCTTTCTCGCAGAGAAGATCGCCACCTCCCCGCACGGATCAAAGCTGCACGCCGTCCAGGGTGACGCCGAGCGGCTGCCGCTGGCCGACGGGTCTTTCGACGTGGTGGCGTGCTGCAATTCGTTCCATCACTACCCGCAGCAGGCCGCCGTCATACGCGGTTTCCGGCGGGTCTTGCGACCCGGTGGTGTGCTCATTCTGGTGGACGGATTTCGCGACAACGTCGTGGGGTGGGTGATCTTCGATATATTTGTGGCGGCGATCGAGGGCGGCGTACACCACGCCGCGTGGTCCGCGGTGCGTGACGCGGTGCAGGCGGCGAGTTTCACCACCTGCCGCCAGCGCAAAATAGGAGTGCTCGCACCGCTACTAGTGACGGTGGCGGGGGTGTAGCGGTGGTGCGGGCGCGGGCCGCCAGGTTTCAGTTCATCCGCGGAGTAGACGGGGCTACCGCTTCCCGCGCTTGCTGTTGCCCGTAGCTTTGGCCTTGGGCACACTGGCACACAGCGGTGAACACGGGTGCTCCGGGTCGATCAGCTTGCTGATCTTGCACGCGGTGAACATCTTCTCGATGGTCGCGATGGCGAAATCGAGCTGCTCATGGAGCGGACAGAGCGTGTTCTTGTGGGCGTCGAAGCCCAGCGGGCACTCGCGAATCCGCTTGAGCGGGTCGACGGCCTGCACGACTTCCCACATGGTTAGCGAGTTGGGAGATCGTTCCAGCGTGAACCCGCCGCCGAGCCCGCGCTGCGAGTGCAGCAGCCCGGCGCGGCTCAAACCCTGGAGCACTTTGGCCAGGTAGCCAGCGGGAACGCGGGTGGCTACGGCGATCTGTTGTGCCGTGAGCGGCTTTTCCGGATTGGCAGCCAACCAAACAACGGCCCGTAAGGCGTACTCAGTCGTTTGACTGATCATTACGCACCTCCCTGAAGATATCTATGCCTCTTTAGTCAAGATAAATGAATTTTCCCGGCCGTCAAGATGGATTTTGGGGATATTCGCGAAAGAGGGCAGATTTTTTGCGAAATGAGCCATGGCGGGCGGAAGCGCTCCCGCGGCCACCTCTACCCCCCCACCGCCGGATCGGGTGTGGCTCCAGCCAGCCAACTTGCCACGCTGTCGGCGGCCGTGGGC
>JAGVEP010000019.1 GCA_020058145.1 Phycisphaerae bacterium
AGGGGCGGGAGGCCCATCCCGCCTCGCCCCACCGAACCGCGTCCTGGCTTGTTGGCGTGATCGGTCCGTCGGAAGCAGAGCTTGCACGGTTGGCGCCGGTGGCGGCCCTTGACTATAATAATAGTCAAGATGGCACGGCGACGGCCCTTCGAAATCGTGTACGATCCGGGCGCCAGGAAGCACTTGAGCGCCGTTGAGCGAAAATATCACCCGTTGATTCGACGGACGATTGAAGGGCAATTGAGGTACGAACCGGAGACCGAAACGCGCAACCGCAAGCCACTCTTGCGAGCAGTCGAATTCGATGCGGACTGGGAACTGCGGTTCGGCCCCAACAACCGTTTTCGCGTCTTCTACGCGGTCGATGCCGACCGTCACGAGGTGCAGGTCCTGGCCGTCGGCGTGAAACAAGGCCGCCGGCTGTTCATCGCCGGCGAGGAGATCGAGCTATGAAAATCGCATCGGTTGCCGATGTAAAGGCCAGGTTCAGCGCCTACGTCAAGGCCAGCGGCCAAAGCCCCGTGGTCATCACGCGCAACGGCAAGGCCGTGGCCGCGATTATTCCGCTGGCGGACGACGACGACGTAGAGCGGCTCATGCTCGGCTATTCGCCGAAGCTGCGAGCGATTCTATCCGCCGCACGGCAGCGAATTCGTAGCGGAAGAGGGATCCGTCATGAACAGTTCTGGCGCGAGTTTGACGCCGCCAAGTCGGTGAAGCCGAGGCGAAGACCCACTTAATGGTGCATTGCGGTCGCGAGGCGACCGGTCCACCTTCGGCGGACGCGGCGGGCGAACTTGGTTACGGCCTTCTTCCGAGATTGAGTGCCCATGAACGAGCGACGCGAGAAGCGCAAACGCTGGGTACAACGCGGGCGGTACGCCGTGGAGGTGGAGGTCGAGGTGGTCTACCCGGCGGACCACCTCTCGGAGGCCTGCCTCGAACCGGCCACGGTGCGCTGGCTCAACGAGATCGCCCGGCGCGGGCGGAGCAGGGCGACTTGGACTACTTGCGTGGCGTGGGGCGTGTGTTCCAAGCCCTCACGTCGTGACGCTGTCCATACTACTCTCCAACGGCTTCTTTCCGCAGCGCGAACAGCTCCTTGAGCTGCCGCGTCGAAAGCTCGGTCAGCCAGCCTTCGCCGGTGCCGACCACGGTCTCGGCGATCTCTTTCTTCCGCTCGATCATCTCGTCGATCTTCTCCTCCAGCGTACCGGCGCACAGGAACTTGTGTACCTGCACGTTGCGCGTCTGGCCGATGCGAAACACGCGGTCGGTGGCCTGGTTCTCGACGGCCGGGTTCCACCAGCGGTCGAAGTGGAAGACATGATTGGCGGCAGTCAGGTTCAGACCCGTTCCGCCGGCCTTGAGCGAGAGAATGAAGATGCGCGGGCCGTTACCACTGCTGGCGGGCAAGATGCCCGCCCCACCCGAGTCGCCCGCCCCACCCGCCTGGAAGCGCTCGACCATCCGGTCGCGCTGTTTCTTCGGCACGCCGCCGTGCAGGAACAGCACCTCGCGGCCGAACGTCTCCTCCAGGTGCCGCCGGAGCAGCGCGCCCATCTCGGAGAACTGCGAGAACACCAGTGCCCGGTCGCCGATCGCCAGAACCTCCTCGAGCATCTCGGTCAGACGGGCCAGCTTTCCCGACCGGCCGGGGATGGCGGAGTTGTCGCCGAGGAACTGGGCCGGATGGTTGCAGACCTGCTTGAGCTTCGAGAGCGTGGCGAGGATGACGCCCTTGCGCTGGATGCCCGCGGCCCCCTCAATGGCGGCTTCGGCCTCCTGGACGACCGCGGCGTAGAGCGAGGCCTGCTCCTTGGTGAGCGTGCAGAAGACCTTCATTTCGAGCTTGTCGGGCAGGTCGGCGATGATCGACTTGTCGGTCTTCAGTCGGCGCAGAAGGAACGGCCCGGTGATGCGCTTGAGCCGCTGGACCGCCTCCGGATCGCGGCCGGCCTGGATTGGGATGAAGAAGGTCCGCTTAAACTCGGCTTGCGTGCCGAGCAGGCCGGGATTCAGGAACTCCATGATCGACCATAAATCGCCCACGTTGTTCTCGACCGGCGTGCCGGTCAGAGCAATGCGCACGTCCGCCGCAAGCCCGCGGGCCGCCCTGGCCTGCTTCGTCTCCGGGTTTTTGATGTTCTGAGCCTCGTCGAGAACGACGCCCGCCCACCGCACCGTCTTGAGGATCTCGAAGTCGCGGTGCAGCAGGGCGTAGCTTGAGATCACCAGCGCGTGCTCTGCGGCCTGCTTCTTGAACGCCGCCCCCTTTGTCCTGGTCACGCCATGATGCACCATGACGGGCAGGTCGGGCGTGAAGCGGGCCGCCTCCTTCTGCCAGTTGCCGACGACGGAGGTCGGGCAGACCAGCAGTACGGGGCGCTGGCCGTTGCGGATGGCTGCCCCGGCCTGCCAATCGCGCTGGATCAGCGCCAGTGTTTGTGGTGTCTTGCCCAAACCCATGTCGTCTGCCAGGCACGCCCCCAGGCCCCACTGCCGCAGGAAACACAGCCACGAGTAGCCGCGGACCTGGTACGGCCGCAAGGTGCCGTGAAAACGGTCGGGCACCGAAACCTCGCCGAACTGCGCGCGACCATCCAACTGCGCCAGCAGCTCGCCCAGCCAGCCGTCGGCCGCCACGCCGTCGAGCGACACGGGCGCTGCCGTCCTTGCGGCGCCGAGCGCCATCTGGACGATTTCGCGGGCCGTGGCCTGCCCGGTGGATTTGTGCTTCCAAAAGTCCAGCGCCGCCTGAATCTCCGCCGCGCTCACCTGCACCCATTGGCCGCGCAGCCGGACCAGCGGGGCTTTGAGCTTGGCCAGGGCCTGGAGCTCGGCGAGCGACAGCGTCTCGCCACCCAGAGCCACTTCCCAGTTGAACTGGACGACCGTGTCGAGCGTGAGGCCGGCACCTCTCATTGCGGGCGAGACGCCCACGCTACCCGTCGGGCTCCTGACGTTGGCGCGCGCCGTCAGGCGCAGCTTGGTCCCTTTGCGCGTCCACCACGCCGGCAACAGAACGCCGAAGCCGGTCTGCTCCAGGGCGGCGGCCTTCTCGGTCAGAAACTCGTGGGCCCCGGTTGCGTCAAGCTCATATCCGCTCGGGGCGGGAGTTTTCAAGCTAGCTTCGATGCGTGGGCACAGCCCGGATGCCTGGCCCAGCGCCCGCAGCAGGTACTCCTTCGCATTGAAGCCGGGTCGGCGTAGGACAGCGGCCTGATGCCCCCTGGCCCGCCACGCCTCGTCCGCGGGTACCAGCAGGCTCGGATCGTCCGCCGCTTGCAGGAGGTACTGCACGCGCCAGGCCCCGCGCCCGAACCGAATTCGGTCGTTGCCATGCCCTTCGTCCACGCCGTCCGCGTCGGCGGCCGGCTCGTCCAGCCGGAAGCACAGGCGTAGCGGTGCCGTCGTGGCCGCGGAGATCGGGCGTTGCCACTCGCGAACCTGGACGGCGAAGCGCGCCAACTCCCGCGCGTCGCCGACCATGGTGCCATCGGGCGCCCGCAAAGCGGACAGCCACTGATCATGGACGCTGTCGAAAGTCCGTCGATCTGCGGGCTTGGCGCGACGGGGTCGGCCGGGACGTGCCGGAACAGCGCGCGCCGAGTCCATTGCCGACGCTGCCGGGCCGCGCACCAAATGATCGACGATTTCGTCCACGAAACCGGACAGCACGTGGGTCGCGGCGACATCGGGGGGTGCCCCCGCGTCGAGGGTGAGTGCCCGCGCGGCGGCCGGCATCGCGTTAGCAAGGCCGCTGAATCGCTCGCGCTCCGGCCCGGCCAACACCGGCTTCCAGCACGCCCGGTACTTCCCATTCTCCTGGCTGACGCTCGGCAGGAACTGCTGTCGGGCCACCAACTCGCCTGCGAAACGCAGTGCGCTCGTCCAGAAGGCCAGGTCCTGGCCCACGATCACGCCGGGGGCCAGCGTGTCCTGGCCCACGCAATGGCACAGGAGTGCCACGCTCTGTTCGACGGACAGGTGCAGGACGGTCACCGCCCACGCCGTCAGCGTCGGCTCGGTTCGCGACGGGGGTGGTTCGGCGACGAGCGAACTCGATGCGACCGGCTCGCCCGCCACGGTCGGCAGCCACATGACGGCCTGCGTGAAGGGGAGCATCGGCCTCTGGCCGGACGACTCGGCTTGTGCGAGGTCGGGCACGACCTCCGCCAAGGCCGCGGACAGCGCCGCGCTGCCGGCATCGTACGACAGTCGTGCCGCGCGTCCCGGCTTCGACCCACGCGCACGGGGCGGAGGAGACCGGGCGGCGGATCCGACGGGCGTCTCGCCCCACAGGAGCAACTCCCGGTCCCGGATACCCGCATGCAACACCAGCATCGTGATGCTCTCCAGACAGCAGCCCGAACGGAGCCGGCGCGTGTGCCGCCGGCCACCTCTGCCACCGCGACACGGACGTCCGCCAGTATAAACCGTGGGCTGGTTCTCCGCAGCAGCGGTGCTGCATGCACGGGCTTGATGGATCCATACGAGCCTGCCCGATCCAAGCCGTAGCCTGCTCGTGCGAGAATCCTTTCTCGCACGCACCGCCGCGGGAACTGCTCGTGCGAGAATCCTTTCTCGCACGCACCGCCGCGGGAATCCCTTCCCGCGAACGCCGCGGTGCGATAATCTCGCCGCGATGAGCCGCTATCAAGTCGGCGAGCATCTGCCGCACTTCTGCACGATCACGGTCCTGGATTGGACGCCCATTTTCATCGAGGCGCTTTACAGCCTGAAAGGCTGAACGAACGTAGCCGGGGGTTTCGCGCAGCGCGTCCCAACCGACGCTCGACCGCGCTCGTGCAGCGAACTCCGTTGGTTTACCAACAAGGTCCGGGCGGTCGTGCGGTCCTGCGGCGACAAGAACGCTGCGTACCCATTGAACCGCTCCCCCGTCAGCATGTGTTCGATGATCACCAGGCGGCTGAGGTCCCGCCTGGCCGACTCAGCGAGGAACGCCGGAAGCTAGACAATCGTGCGCGTGCCGCCAGGGTTGTTCTGGGTGTAGATCTGCAGCTTGCCCAGGTCATCCCGGGGCGTGTGCACCGGCTCATCGAACGGCTAGCCCGACTTTCGCAGTTTGCTGACCGGAACCGCGTTGGCGGGGTCGTGAAGGCCGATTTGACCCCGTAGGTCTGCACTACAAAACCGGCTGGGGGCG
>JAGVEP010000277.1 GCA_020058145.1 Phycisphaerae bacterium
GAGTTCAGAATTCAGCACTCGCAACTTTGAACTGTCCTCTCTGTGTCTCTGTGTCTCTGTGGTGAATACCACCAAATCCCGCCAAAAACCGCCCATCCCGCGCACCCCGTTGCCGCGCACCCCCAGCGCGTCAACAGTCCTTCATAGCACGCCGCTCCCGCGTGGCCAGCCCGCGTAGAACCCCGCCGCGCGCCGGTGAACTCGATGAAGCTGCTCAACCAAATGACCAAGGTGCTCAAGCAGGCGACCAAGATGCTCAACCGTCGCATAAAAACCCGCCTGCTGCGAACCGGCCAAGCCCTCTCCCACCAAGGGGCTCAAGCTCCCGCCTCGTGGAGCGATAATAAACTTGCGCCTCCATCCCCCGCCCAAGGTGCTCAAAGGGGGGGGGCGCGCGCTGATCATCTTGATCACCTTGGTACCCCGGCGGCTCATCGACGAACCGCTGGTGCGAGAATCCCTTCTCGCACTTCCCGCTGGTGCGAGAATCCCTTCTCGCACCCAGACCTGCGGGAATCCCTTCCCGCGTGTTTGCCCACGGGATCGGAATCCCCCGCTGGTGCGAGAATCCCTTCTCGCACCCAGACCTGCGGGAATCCCTTCCCGCGTGTTTGCCCACGGGATCGGAATCCCGCTGGTGCGAGAATCCCTTCTCGCACCCAGACCTGCGGGAATCCCTTCCCGCGTGTTTGCCCACGGGATCGGAATCCCGCGAGTCCGCGTGCGAGATAGGAATCTCGCACGAGCACAATCTCGCACGAGCACGCGCGTCTTGTGCGGATCGGCATAATAACCTTCTCGATGGGCTCAAAGCCCGTCAACCGGACTGCGGACGCCCGCCGGTCCACGGTCCAGACTCCTGCCGACGAAGGGGTTTCGGCAGTTGCCGGTGGCCGAGCTACAGGGAGCATAATGCAGAGCGGCTGGCGCTGGAAGACCGCCAAAACCGCGGCCCGCAACCCCTGAACCCGCCGGCTACGGCCGCGTCAGCTCGGCCGCAGCGGCGTCGCTCAGACGATACACGTACATCGAATAGCCGACACGCTGATCCGGTCGCCGGTGGGCGAGCCGGTTGACTAGCCGTCGGGCACGCCACTCCGGGTACTCTGCCTGTGCCAGGGCCCGCTGCGCACGCAACTCTGCCGGTTCGCCGGCCCGCGGCGCGGAGGCGGCGATAAGCCCGACGTCGTGATACGCCTGGCGGGCCTCGTCCGTCCAGAATTCGTCCCGCAGGTACTCGTCGTACACCCCGACCAACTGTGTGAGGCTGACGACATACGTCCCGGCACACAGCTCGGCGGCGGGACGGAACTCGTGGAAGCTGGGCAGTGCTTCACAACGGAGGTACCGCGTCGGCGGCACGCTGCCGAAATAAGCGAGTTTGATGCGCTCGGCGGGGTGCGCACCGGCGTATTTGGCCAGCCGCAGCAAATCCTGCCCCCAGTCGAGGTTGCTATCGACCAGGTACAGGTGTCCGCGGGCCGGGCCGCCCACGAGCTCGTTGAAATACGACAGATAATGCGGGTAGATCCACACATTGGCACCCAGCAACCAGACGAGTGCCGCGCCGAGGAACCACGCCCCGACCCGCGTCGTCGCCCACGCCACTGCCGCACCGGCAAAAACGTAGACGAGCGGGTAAATCGGCAGCAGATGCCGGTGCCCGATGTTAATGCCGACATTGACGGCGTAAACGAGGTAAACCAGGGCAAACGCCACCACGCCCACCAGCAGCACGGGCGCACCGGGCGTCAGACGCCGCCGGCTCAGCGCGAAAATCCCGGCCGCCAGCAGCAGCAGCGTCGGCACGGGCGTCTTAATCAGAAACGCGATCAGGAAGTAGAGCGGCCGACCCGTGGTCGAGCACTTGCCCAGCAGATACGAGTCGTGCGCGCCGGTCGTTACCGTCGCCAAGGCCACCCCGGTCAGGTACGGCTCCGGCAGCAGACTGTGTTCGTACAGCACGCGGATGATCGTCGCCGACGCCCCGGGCTGCGGCGAACCGTCCGGCTGGTAGATGGCCTCGCGCCAGGCCGACATGGATTTCTGTGTCTGTTCGAGCTGCACGCGGGCCGCGGGCGTGTCCTGCCCCGGCGGCAGCGGCGCGGTGATCGAGTTCCGCCAGCGGTAGCACGTCCAGATGCCCAGCCACACGACGAGTAGTACAACCAGGCTTGCAGGGATGACCACCGCCGCGCAGCTCCGCCACCGTTTCGCCGCCGGGTCCGCAGTCAGTGCTGCGGTCCAGGCGGGCAACCCGCGCGCCGCCATGACCAACGGTACGCGACCGAAGATGCTCACCGCGGCCATCAGCGCCAGTGCCGGCAACACCAGCGGCCACGAGAGCTTGGTCAGGCTCGCGGCGGCCAGCGCCAGACCTGCCAGCAGCAGGCGCGTCCAGGTGATCCGCTCCAGCAGCCGGCCGAACGTGAGCAAAGTGAGCGTGGTGCAGAGGGTGATTGGCAGGTCCGTCGTCACTAGGCGCCCATGCGCCAGCAGCGTCGGGCTCAGCGCCGCGATCGTCAGCGCGAGCAGTGCCGCCCGCGACCCAAACAGCGTCCGTCCGAGCACATAAATCGCCAGGCACGTCGCCAGCAATAGCACGACCATCATGCAGCGGCTGATGACGACCAGCCGTTGCGGGTCGTCATTCAGCTCATAGAGCCAATGCCGGGCGAAGCCGAAGAGGTCCCCGCGCCGCCAGAATTCATCGTCCGGCGGCGGCCAGTGGTTGGGCACCAGCAGCAGCGGCCATGTACACCACATCTTGCCGAGCGGGGGGTGTTCCGGCGACAGGCGAAAATCGCCGGTCTGCAGAACGGCGAGCCCTGCTGCGATGTGGGCCGTCTCGTCAAACGTGGGGCTGTCTTGAACGAGCGAGGTGACGGCCAGCACACCGGTGAGCGCGAGGAGTGCGGCCACCAGCGCGCCGTGCGGCACC
>JAGVEP010000243.1 GCA_020058145.1 Phycisphaerae bacterium
CTTCCGATCTCCCACCCCCGCCGCCGCCCCCGCCGCCGCCCCCGCCTCTTGAGCCGGTCCTGGCCCTGGGCACCACCACTTTGGATTTCGGTTCGACGGACACCCAGCGCAGCTTCACGGTCGCGAACGCAGGCAACGGGACGTTGTCCTATACGGTCGAGGTCACGGCCGATTGGGTAACGGCTGGCCCGACCAGTGGCGAGCTGACCGGCGAGACGGACACGATTACGCTGACGGTCCACCGCGCCGCGCTCGCGACGGGACCGCATACGGCCCGCGCGATCGTACACGCGGATAACGGCGTCACTGAAACGGTAAACCTCACGATGGCCAAGCCGGTCACGAGCCCGTTGATCGTGCCGTGGCTCGAGATGGGATTTTGTGAGCAGGACGAGATTGACCGAGCGGTGGCCGGGCTGCAAATCTGGCGGCGTGTGACGAATACCGCGTGCATCACCAGCGGCGTCAATCAGGCATTCGTCTATCCGATCTTGCACGAAGCGATGCCGGGCATGCGCATCATCCCCGGTATCAAGACGAGTTATCGGACGATCGGTCGCGGCCTCGATTCCGTTGAAGCCTGGCAACTCATTGCGCAGGACATAGCCACCGTCGCTGCAATCAGCGGCGAGTCTGAAATCGTCCTGGAAAACGAGTCGGCCTATCAGGACTACTTGCACGGCAACTACACGATGAACTGGGACCAGTTTCGCCAGGGGCTGGCGTACTTGCCGCAAGACGTCGTGGTCATCTGGTATCCTGCGGTGGCCGTCAGCACCGATTCTGCCAAGGTTGCGCGAACGGTCACCCTGTGCCAGGCGGTGCAAGACGTCATCGCCCCGCGGCTGGTGAGCAGCAGCTACGGCGACCCAGACTGGCCCGTCTTCCCACCGTCCACTTATGCTCGACAAGTCGAGGACGAAATGTCTACCCGGCCGCTTTTCCCCGTTATCCACCTCGGCTGGCAGGGGTGGCAATACTGGCCGTACGACGAAACGCCCATCGTAATCGAGCAGATGAACGGCCGGCCGGATGCATTTTTCTATCCAGGGCAAGCGCAATGGCTGGACGCGGCCCAAGGTGTCGTGGACACGTTTTGGCCGCCGGGGACGTAGCGCCCGGTGGGTAAGGCCACCGCGCAGCACTCCGCGAGGCCGGGGCTGTGCACTCGCAGGCCGCAACGCCCCTGCTCAACCAGGCCGTTGTGACCATGCGGTGCCCACGCGCCGCCGCCGGGGCCAGCCGAATCGCAGCGGCGCGGTCAGCACACCCCACAACGATCCGACGCCGTAGGCTAAGTGGAGCTGCAAGAAAGCCAACCAGACGAGGGGTGCAAAGGCCCGCTGGCTACGTGCCGCGAAAGCGGCCATACACGCGGCACCCGCCGCGTACAGCACCAGTTCGATCCCGAGCAGCCACCAGGCGGCGTGTAACCAGAATCCTGCAAACCCGAGTACCAGGAGGCTGAGGACGAAGACGAGCGGAACGAAATGCCGCCAGCGTAATCCTGCACCGACGAGATAGATAGTGTAGGGATTCCAGAGGCCGTTGTGGAAGGCCTGCTGCCGCAACCCCGCAAAAGTCGAGCGGTTGTAGTAGGTCAGCCTGATCTCCGGCGAAATGACGATCCGCCCGCCACCCTTGCGGATACGGCTGTTGAGCTCAATGTCCTGGTTGCGGACGAGCCGCTCGTCATAGAGGCCAAAACGCTCGAACACATCGCGGCGAAAACAGCCGAAAGGCACCGTATCCACCTCGTGCTCCACGCCGCCGACGCGGAACGCAGACCCCCCGACGCCGAAGCGGCTGGTCGTGGCGGCGGCGATGGCCCGGCCGACCGGGGAATCATCGCCGGGCCGGGTCGTCATGTATCCGCCGACGTTGTCGGCGCCGGTGCGTTGGAGCACCTCGACACACTTGGCGAGGTAATCCGGCGCGTACTCCGCGTGGCAGTCGAGGCGGATGACTATTCTCCCGCGGGCCGCGCGGAGCGCGAGATTCATGCCGGCAGGCACGATGCCGCGCGGATTGTCGATGAGCCGCACGCGGGGATCGCGCGCGGCGCAAGCGCTGACGATGTTCCGCGTGTGGTCCCGGCTCGTGCCCACTGCGCAAAGGACCTCAACGTCGTCGCGGGTGCCGAGCTGCGCCAGCACCGAAGCGAGGCATTTCTGCACGAACCGTTCTTCGTCGCGCATCGGGATGATGACTGTGACGAACACGCTGCTGACCTCATTCAGTCCGCTACCCGTCGGCTACAAACCAGCAGGTTCCCGAGCGCCCGCCGGCCGCGCCAGACGCCACAGCGCTTGAAGCCGGCTTTTTCCATGCCGCGAATGCTGGCGACGTTGTCCAGGCTCGTGTCGATGTAGAAAGGGCCATAGCCACACTCCGCCAGCGTCGCGACCACGTGCTGGAGTACGCGCGGGTAGATGGCGCGGCCCCGCAACTCGGCCTCTGTCAGACACGGGCCGATGAGTAGCGCCCGTGGCTCCGTGATGATCGGGAACAACCTCCGGTAACGGTGCCCAGGCGTAACGAACGTGTAGTGGCAATAGCGGTCCGCGCTGCGTACCAGAAAAAGCCAGCCCTGTCCCTGCCGCCGCCAGCGGAGCAAGTACCACAGGCTCAAGCGGCGCACACGACGGGCCAGGTACGCGTGCTGTGGCGGCGTTAGCGCTTGCCGCGGCTCGACCACCTCAATGGTGAGATCGGACACGTCCGGAGGGGGGAGTTGCGCGGTGCGGTAGAGCACCCACTCGAAACGCCGTGGCAGCAGCGTTCGGATAATGGCCGCCATCGAGTTCTCCGTCGCCGTCCGGGACGCGGACGGGACCGTCCTCGGATCGAGCCGGGGGGATCCGGGTCCGGAGGGATCGAGCTTGGTCGCCCCTCACCGTCCTGCGCGCAATTTCGGCGGCCGGCCAAGCCCGGCCGCTCAGGCTTCGGAACCTCCGCTCTCCTCGGTCAGTCTGGGCGGCGCCACCTTCCCGCGCCGCAGTCGTTCCAGGGCATAGACCGCCGCCAGGCGCTGGTCGAGCCGACCCAGGCCGCCGCCCAGCCACGCGGTGCCGCGAACCAACGCCCCCAGCGGGGCGCGATAGTACACCTCCAGCCGGCGGTGCAGCCGTTCGAAGCCGAATTTCTTCACGAGAAAGGTCTGCACCTCGGTCTCGTGCACGAGTGAGCGCCAGCCGTCGTTGATGAGCTGGAAGCCCTTTTGGTCCAGGTAGTACTGGTTCAACGTGTGAAACAGCGCGTACGCCGGGTACAGCTTCAGATACTCCGGGTCGAGCCTCAGCATCCAACCGCAGACTTCCATCGGTTCGTAGACGTCGTTCGCGAGGAGCGCGACGAGCCGACCATCGGCGAACGCGCCCCAGAAGTGCGTGATGTCCGCGAAGTCCCGGGCGGCGAGGAAGTACTTGCGGAACGCCGCCTCGTCCCAAAGGGTGCGGGCGACCCCGCGGTAGCGTGTGAAGGAGCGGATATAGCACGGGTAGCCGTGGCGACTGACGTAGTCGGCATCCAACTGGCGGATCTCGCAATTGACGAGCCCGCGTCGGATGTAGCGTCGGTCGCCGGACGGGACTTGCTCCAGGGGCCGGAATTGGCGGCAAACCACGGCATACCAGTCCGACTGCTGAGGCTCGGCCGGACCGCTCGTCCACCAGACGACCCACGCGCCCAGTGCGCGGGCCACCTCGAGTGCGTCGCTCGGTCGGAGCATCACGTCCCGCGCGACCGGACCGATCGCGCGGGCCACGCGGCTGAAAACGCGAAAAAAAGAGCCCCCGCAGACAAAGTGGCGCTCGCCGCGGAGATCGCACAGGGCCTGAAAACGCGGGATGTATGGCGCGGCCTCGCGGCCAGGTTCGGTCACAGTCGCTCACTTCCGCCGGCGGTTCAGCCAGCCGAACAACGCTTGCACGATCAACTGCAGATGGTAGCCACGCAGGTTGCGGAACTTGCGCATCAGGACACGTGGGCCGCCGGTACGGAGTTCCTGGATCCAGCTCGTCAGATACTGCGAGAAAAAACGACCCCGCGCCGTCGCAAAGTGCAGCGCATCGCTGCGCCCCTCCGCAATGGCCCGCGACAGTTCGGCGAGGTGGGTACCGATCTCGGCCTGGAGCGCGCCGGTCGCCAAAGTCGTCTGGCCGTGATCCGTGACACAGCACGGCACCAACTCGTGGCGTATCACCGCCGCGCCGTCAATTCGCACGCGGACGAAAAACGTCCGCCGCGTCTGCTCGTTCCAAACCGGGGCGAGAAAATCGCCCAGGCTGTAGACGGCCAGGCCGCGCCCGATGGGCTCGCAACCCTGCGGCACATGGGGATGATGTCCGAGGAACACCGCCGCGCCGGCCTCGAGCGCGGCGCGCGCCAAGGCGCGCGTTTCCGGCGCCGGGTAGGGGTTGTATTGCGCCCCGCTATGGCACGAGACGACCACGGTCTCGACACGTGCCCGTAAACGGCGAATATCCTCGGCCACACGGGCGGGCCCCGGGTAGCACGCCACATACGCGTGCCTGGGGTCCAGAGCGTTGACCGCGGTCGTATACCCGAGGAACCCCACCGGCACGCCGGTGCGCGTCGTTACCACCGCGGGCGCCGCGGCCTCATCCGTGGTCCGCCCGATGCCGACAAACGGTAACCCTGCGGCGCGCAGCTCAGTGGTAGTGGCCTCGACGCCCTCGGCTCCGAAATCGTAAATGTGGTTGTGGGCGAGGTTGACCACGTCAAAACCGTACTCCCGCAACGCGCGGCCGACACCCGGCGGACACCAGTACTTGTCCGGTGCGTCCGGCTCATGGCAGCGCGCGGCGCTAATGGGTGTCTCGAAATTACCGAACAGCAGATCGCCTTCCAGGAGCGCCCCGCCGAGTGGACGCAAACCCCAGAGCGGATCAGCGTGCGTGGCCAGCGCATTCCGCACCACCCCACAAAACATCAGGTCGCCAGTGGCGGTCAGCGTGAACTCTCCTGCCGTGCTCATGGGGTCGCCCCAGGATCAACGTTTTCACGGAGGATTCGCGCCGGAACACCCCCGACGATCGAGAAATCCGGAACATCCTGCGTGACGACCGCGTTCGCGGCGACGAGCGCACCGCGCCCGACCGTGACACCCTTGATTACAGTCGTGTGCGCTGCCAGCCAGCAGCCGCGCTGCAGCCGAATGGGCGCACGTGCGCCGGGTCCAAAGCGATAGGAGCCGTCCTTGAGCGAATGATCGCCCGTGATGAGTACCACGTAGGGGCCCAGTTGCACCTCGTCTTCAACCACGATGCCACCCGGAGCGTGCAACCAGCAGCCCGCGGCGAAATAGACGTCGTTCCCGACCTCCAGGCAGTTTGGAAAGTTGAGCGTGACGCGCTGCGCAAGCTGAAAATTGCGGCCGCAACGCTTGAGCGCCGGCCGCACCAACAGGCCGCGCAGTTTGAGACAGGGCCTGATGTCCGGCAACCACGAAGTCAGCAGCATGACCAGGTGGACCCACAGAAAGCTCACCAGCCGAACCAAGGTCTCACTCCTCGAGCACGCTCACGGCCAGTTCGACGAACCGATCGACCGTATAACGCCGCGCCGTCGCTAGCCCGCTGCGAATAAGTGCCCGCCGCAACCCGCCATCGTCAATGACCCGGTCAATCGCGGCCGCCAAGGCGGAGGCATCTTGTGGCGGGACCAGCAGCCCGTCCAGCCCGTCGGTCACCGACGTCGGAATCCCGCCGACGCGCGTCGCGACCACGGGCAGGCTGTTGGCCCGGGCTTCGAGCAGGACACGCGGCGTGCCCTCCGACAACGTCGGCAAAACCAGGAGGTCGGCGGCCCGCAGATACCGGAACATCTCCGGCCCGTAAACGACGTAGCCCTCCCAGCGGACGCGCTCGGCCACGCCCAGCCGCTGCGCCAGCGTCTCGAGTTCCGCGCGGTACCCCCGGAATTCTTCCGCCGCCCCGACGATCAGCAGCTCGGTCGGCCGCTGGGTTTTCAGCAGGCTCAGCGCCTCGACGAGATACTGGATGCCCTTTTCCGGGCGTGGAAACCCAAGGAACAGGATTTGGACGGTCGCACCCTGGCAGGTGTCCTCCCGAACGCAAAACTCGTCGTCCGTCACCGTGCTCGACACCGTCACGTGCGTGCGGGGCGAACGGTAGATCGCGCCCAGCTCGCCGCCGTTGCACAGAAAAGCCCCGCCGGTCAACCAACGTCCCAGGCGGGTGAAAAAACGGTCCTGCCACGCGTAGACGAGGGAAGCCGCATCGACCAGGCGGCCGGCGCGCTCGTGCGTGTGCAGCAACGCCACCGGGTTCCCCACGATCCAATGGCAGGGCCGCTTGCGCCGCCAAGCCGCCAGCGCGTACAGGTGGGCGACGTACGGGACCATCCCCCGTACAAAGAGCACGTCGGCTTGCCGGCACGCCTGCGCGTAGGCGCGCGTAATGGGGATTATCCCCGTGAGCGCCGCCAGGCTGGACCTGTAGCCGGGCTGTGCAATGACCTCGAGGTTGGGCGCCTGAAGGCGATAGTCGTGGCGCTCAAGCGGCGCGCGCTCGGCCACCGGAATACACAGGTAGGTCTTTGCATACTGTGCGGCCAGTCGATCGATCACCCGGCCGAAGGAAAGGTGCAGGTAGACTCCGCCGGCGTGCCGACTGGCGGGAACCGTGCAGACAATGCCCAGAGTCCGATCACGTGTGGTCACGGCGACCTCGTCTTAGTCGCGCTGCGCCGCCGCCGCACGCGGCAATTCGCTCACAATCGACAGGAACTTTCCAGCCGCGGTCCGCGGGATCTCATCCAGCCGCTCCAAGGTCCAGTGGACGGGTTCGTTCAGCGCTCGCGAAAACGCTGTCACCATGCGCTGCTCGTCGCTTGATCCCGCGAAATCCTCGCTCGGCACGTACCGGATGACGATGCGATCCAGCGCTTTCTGCACGACCTGGAACTGCCGCACGCCGTGCAGATCCTTCACGATCAGGCTGATGTGCGGAAACCGCCGCCCCGACGGCGTCACCAATACATCCCCCGTGCGCCCGCGGATCTCATGGATAATCGGCCCCGCCCGGCCGCAGCCCGGGCAGGTCTCGGCCAGCTCGTATTCGACCAGGTCGCCCACGCGATAACGCAGCAACGGCCAGACCGGGTTCAGCAGGCCGGTGCAGACGATCTCCGCGATGCGGCGCGGGCCGTGCGTCTCGACATCGAGAAACTCGATGTACCCATAGGCCCGGTCGCAGTGGTACCAGCCGCACTCGTACTGCGAGATGCTCCCGCACGTTTCGTCTTGCGAGTAGGCATCCCAGACCCGGGTACGGAAAACGTCGGCGATGGTCGCCCGGTAGTGCGGGAGAAGCTGCTCACTGGTCGAGAATATGGCCCGCGGAGCATGCCGCGGGGCGATCCCGGCAGCGCGGCACAGGGCCGCCAGTAAGTACAGCGAGTTCGCGTAGCCGGCCAGGTATACCGGCTGATACGCGTCGAGGTCGGCGACGTACTGGGCGATGGTCGCCTCCGACATGTGGTAGATGCTGTACAGCCGCTGGCGCATGGCCCGGTTACGCCGCCAGTACGGCCCGCCCGCTTGTCGCGGCGGGATGAGCGGCATGCCCTGAAACGTCGCATACCGGTCGTGTCGTGAAACGCCCGGGCGGTGATACTCCCAGAAACACGCGAACACGTCCGTGAGCGCGTCACGATCGTGGTAGCACGTGAGCGGCATGCCCGTGCTGCCACCGCTGAGTGATGGAATCAGGTCGCGGGCCGTCCGCGGGGCCGCGATGAGCGCATGCCCGGCCCGCCGTACATCGTCCTTTTGGAGCAGCGGGAGCTTCGACCAGTCGGCCAGAGTGCGGATGTCCTCCGGCCGCAGCTTGAGCTCCCCGAACACCCGCCGGTAATAGGGCACCTGCTCGCCGGCGTGCCGCACGAGCGCGCGCAGCTTCTCAAGCTGATACACTTCGCTCTGCGCCAGCGACCAGCGCCCCGCCTCGCGGAAAAACGCCCGGCGCTGCTCGAAACGGTCGTTGTAGCGGCGCCGCACCTTCTGGTAGCCCGCCGCCGTGCACATGACGTTCTGCCAAAACACCGGCGAGTGGTCGTAGATCTGGCGCACCAGGCTCATGAATTCCCCCCGCCGGGCCGTGGACGAGCCAATGCGCCGACCTTATCCACGGCCGATTCCCCCGGCAGGTTCGGCCGCGCCTCGTGTAAGTTCCGGCGCCAGAGCTCAAACTGCAGCAAGGCCAGGATTTCGTGTCCGTGATTGTCCAGGCCCGCCATGTGCCGGTGTACGAGCGCGGCCACCGCGGTGTGGTTGAGCAGCCCATTCTGACGGAACGCACTGTCCGTCAGCAGGTCGGTCACCATCTGGCGGAGCGGACCACGGAACCACTCGTTCAGCGGCACGCGGAAGCCGACTTTGCGTCGCTTTAGCACTTCGGCCGGCAGCCGCGTCCGCATGGCCTGCTTCATAATCGCCTTGACCGCGCCGCGTTTCAGCTTCAGCCGCGATGGGATGCGCGCCGCCAGCTCGACGATGCGATAATCGCACAGCGGTACCCGCCCCTCCATGCCGTTGGCCATCGTCATGCGGTCGAGCTTCACGAACATCTCTTCTGGAAGCAGAACCTTCTGGTCGGCGTACAGGTACGGGGCGAGCCAGTCGCCGGGCCGCTGTCCCCGCTCAAACGCGGCGACGTACTCGGGTGGGGCCTCCCCAGCAACTTCATCCACGAGCAGGTTTTCGCCAAAATCATCCAGGTTCCCGATGAGACACATCCGTCGGCTCGCGGGCAGCCGTACCAGCCGCCGGATTTTGCGCAGTCGTCGTAGCGTGTTTCCGAGGCGCGAGGTCGTCGGCAGTTCGACGCGGCGCAGCACCGCGTCAAACCAGTCGCTGCCGACGAGCCGGCCGGCGACGGCGTCGACGATCCGCACCCAGTTTACGTAGTTGTACGTGTTGTACCCGGCGAAGATCTCGTCAGCGCCGTCGCCGCTGAGCGCCACCGTCACGTGTTCGCGCGCCAGGCGCGCGAGATAATACAGCGGCAACGCCGACCCGATCGCACACGGCTCCCCGAAATGATAGACCAGCTTCGGGATGATGTTGACGAGGTCCGGCTCGAAGATGAACTCGTGGTGCTCCACACCCAGCCGCTGCGAAACCAGCCTGTAAAACCGCGATTCGTCGTAGGCGTGGCCCTTCAGGCCGATGCTGAACGTCTTCACCGGGGTCGTGCTGTAACGGACCATGCTGGTCACGACGGCGCTCGAGTCGACGCCCCCGCTGAGAAACGCACCCAGCGGCACCTCGCTCATGAGCTGCCGCTTTACCGAGTCGTCGATCAGCGCGCGTATCTCTTCCGCGAACGAGTCCGCGCTGCGGCGCTCGTCCGGCTCAAAGTGGATATCCCAGTAGCACGAGAGCACCACCGCGCCGTCGCGAATTTCGAGCCGGTGCCCCGGCGGGAGCTTGTGTACGTCCTTGTAGATCGAGCGCGGCGCGGGAATGGTCCGGCTCTGGAAGTAGGTCTGGAGTGCCCGCGTATCGATCCGCCGGGGAACTTGGCCCGACGCGATCAGCGGCGCGAACTCGCTCGCGAACACAAAAACACCGTCGAGGTCCGCGTAGTACACCGGCTTGACGCCGAGCCGGTCGCGAACGAGCAGCAACGCCTGCTGCCGATCGTCCCAAATGGCGAAGGCGAATTCCCCGATCAGGCGGTCCGCCAGGTCGTGTCCGTATTCCTCGTAGAGGTGTACGAGCACCTCGGTGTCCGAGTTCGTCTTGAAGACGTGCCCCTGGGCCTCGAGCTGCGGCCGCAGGTCCAGGTAGTTGTAGATCTCCCCGTTGAAGATGACGTGGACGGTGTCATCTTCGTTGGAAATCGGCTGTTGCCCCCCTGCGACGTCGATGATGCTCAGCCGGACGTGCCCGAGTTGGACATTCGCACGCCGCAAAAACCCGTGGCCGTCCGGCCCGCGGTGCCGCATGGCTTGGCAAATGGCAGCCACGGGCTCCCCGTCGAGTGGAGCACCGGCACGATAGGCCACGATACCGCAGATTCCGCACATGGCGCACGATTACCAGCTTCGAGACCGCTTGATTCTCTCATCGGCAGGAAACGGACGCGGCGCTCGTCCATAATACGCCGGGCCAGCCGCCGGGTTCGTGCCCGCGCAGCACCAACCACGCACCGGCCCCGAGCGGCCCGATTCTAAGCGCCGCTCTGCGACCGCTCAAGGTGGCGGCACGCTGCTCGCCGCTGACACAACGGGATCGACCCGCTACGATGTTGTGCTGGGCGCGCCGACAACGCCAAATGACGTACCTGGACATTCATGCGACGATATTTTGACAACGCGGCCACCAGCTACCCCAAGCCCCCGGGCGTGGCCGCCGCGGTGCAGCACTACTTTGAGCACGTCCACGCCAGTGCCGGACGCGGAGTGTATCGCGAAGCGGTCGAATCCCGCCGCATTGTGGACTCCTGCCGCTCCGCCCTGCGTAAGCTGTTCCACGCGCGCCCGGCCGACCACGTCATCTTCACGCTGAACGGAACCGACGCCCTCAATCTGGCGATCAAGGCGGTCGTGCGGCCCGGCGAGCACGTCGTGACGACTTGTCTCGACCACAACTCCGTGCTCCGACCGTTGCACGCGCTCCACGAGTCTGTGGGAGTGTGCTGGACAGCCGTCGGGGTTCAGCCGCAGACGACGCTCCTGGATGCCGACGCCGTCGCGGCCGCCCTGCGCCCCGACACCCGCCTTGTAGTGATCAACCACGCCAGCAATGTCACGGGTGTCGTGCAGCCCATCGAGGCCATCGCCGCCCTCTGCCAGGCGCGTGGCGTCCTATTGCTGGTGGACGCCGCCCAGTCCGCCGGGCATGTGCCGCTGGATTTCGCCGGCATGCGGATCGATCTCCTCGCCTGCCCCGGCCACAAAGGGCTGCTGGGGCCGCTTGGCACGGGCGTGCTATTGATCCGCGCGGGCGTCGAGGAGCACATGCGCACGGTGCGCGAGGGCGGGACCGGTTCCGAAAGCGAACACCCGTTCCAACCGGAATCGCTCCCGGATCGCTTTGAAGCCGGCAGCCATAACGCGCTTGGCATCGCGGGACTGCTCGCCGCAATCGAGTGGATTTTGAATCGCGGGCTCGCCGACCTCCGGCGACACGAGCTCGACCTGATCGGACGGCTGATCGACCGGCTGGATGCCGTCGCCGGCCTGACTTGGTTCGGCCCGCGCGACCCGCAGCAGCGGGTCGGCGTGTTCAGTCTGCGAATCGACGGCTTCGAGCCGGGCGAACTGTCCGCGGTGCTGGAAAGTGAGTTCGGCATTCTGTCGCGCTCCGGGCTCCACTGCGCCCCGCTCGCCCACGAGGCCCTGGGCACGCTCAAAACCGGCGGAACGACCCGGCTTTCGCTCGGTCCTTCTCTCGAGCACACCGACATTGACGCGGCCGCGGATGCCTTGGCCGTGCTGGCGCGGAGCCACGCTGCGGGTGCGGGGCAGTTTTGCCCGTCCCGCGCGGGCATGTAGACAAACGGGGCGTCGCAGCGCATATTGTTGTGGCGGTGTGAACGTTTCGCGGGTTGCCGTGTCTACGAAACGGGGCGAGCTTCGTCACCGCCCTAGTTGGCAAGGAGGCGTGCCTTGGCACAGATCAGGCTAGCCATCGCAGGCGTGGGCAACTGTGCGAGTTCGCTGCTCCAGGGGATCGAGTACTACCGGTCGCCCGTGTCGACCGAGACCGCGGGGCTCCTGCACCCGGAGATCGGCGGCTACCGTATCTGCGACCTGCGGCCCGTCGCGGCTTTCGACATTGATCGGCGCAAGGTGGGCCGTCCACTTAACGAAGCCATGTTCGCGCCCCCCAACTGCACCGCGATCTTCAGACGCGAGGTGTCTGACTTCGATGTCACGGTGCAGATGGGCCCCGTGCTCGACGGCGTTGCGGCGCACATGTACGACTATCCCGAGGATCGTGCGTTCCGCGTCGCCGATCAACCGCCCGGCGACGTGGTCAAGGTGTTGCGCGACTCCCAGGCCGATGTGCTGGTGTGCTACATGCCCGTCGGTTCGGAGCAGGCTGTGTGCCACTATGCTCAGGCCTGCCTCGACGCCGGCGTCGCGCTGGTCAACTGCATCCCCGTGTTCATCGCCTCCAACCCCGAGTGGGCCAACGAATTTCGCAAGCGGAACCTCCCGGTCGTCGGCGACGACATCAAGAGTCAGCTCGGTGCTACGATCGTACACCGCTCGCTCGCCCGCCTGATGTGCGATCGCGGCGTCCGGCTCGACCGCACGTACCAGCTCAACACCGGCGGAAACACCGACTTCCTCAACATGCTCGAGCAGTCGCGGCTGCGTTCCAAGCGGATTTCAAAGACCGAATCCGTGCAATCGCAGCTTGATGTCCCGCTGGAAGACCACAACATCCACATTGGCCCGTCCGATTTCGTGCCCTGGCAGAAGGACAACAAGGTCTGCTTCATGCGGCTCGAATACCGCGGCTTCGGCGACGTCCCGATGAACATCGAACTGCGGCTGAGCGTCGAGGACTCTCCCAACAGCGCGGGCATTGCGATCGACGGCATTCGCTGCGCCAAATTGGCGCTTGATCGCGGCATCGGCGGCCCGCTCGCCGAAGTCTCGGCCTTCACCATGAAGCACCCGCCGCAGCAAATGCGCGACACCGACGCCCGCGAGCGGCTGGAGCGCTGGATCGCGGGGCAGTAGCGGCCGGGCTCCGTACCGGCCGAATGTAGCGTCGGACCTCCGAGTCCGACGCCGGGTGCCACGGCCGCGCCGGCCGTGAGGCACTTGCTACTCGCCGATGATCTTCACCAGCACCCGCTTCCGTCGCCGGCCATCGAATTCGCCGTAGAAAATCTGCTCCCACGGCCCGAAATCGAACTTGCCGTTCGTGATCGCGACAACGACCTCGCGGCCCATGATTTGCCGTTTGAGGTGCGCGTCCGCGTTGTCCTCGCCCGTCAGATTGTGGTCGTACTGCGCTGTCGGCGCGTGCGGCGCGAGCTGTTCGAGCCAACGCTCGTAGTCGCAATGCAGCCCGGATTCGTCGTCATTGATAAACACGCTGGCCGTGATGTGCATCGCGTTAACGAGCACCAGCCCCTCACGCACGCCGCTGTCCCGGACAGCCTGTTCAACTTGCGACGTGATGTTCACGAACCCACGGCGGGTGGGAAGCTCGAACCAAAGTTCCTTGCGGAATGATTTCATTCTCACCACTCCCTCTACCGCCGCACCAACTCCTCGATTTCCTTCAGCGCCGTCGCCGCCTGCACCAGCGGGTCACTTGCAACGACCGCCTGGCTTACCAGCGATTCCAGCTCGACCGCCGCACGCAGCGCCGTGGGCAAGTCCGCCGCGGGGGGGCGTGCCCACGTTTCGTCGCCGTAGTGCCACGCTCGCGAGTCCGGCCGCAGGAAGTCACTGAAAGCCGGCACCTGCCGCCCGCGTTTGCGGTAGTAGTAGCGAATCCCCTGCCAGATCGCGAGATTCGCAACCCACGCCCGCGATTTCAGCGGATAAACGCCCAGCCGCCGCAGCGCCGACCGCGGCGAGAAAAACTCCGCAAACGCCGCCATCTGCGCGTGCCGCAACTGCTTCGGCGTCATTTGCCGCGGCTCGTACACCACCGACGCCCCGTTGTACCGCTCCCAGTCGAGCGTCCGCAGCCGCCCTTCGCGTGCGAACTGCCGAAAGAACTCTGTCCCCGGGTATGGCGTCAGGATCGGGTAGCAGCTCATCGCCAGCTTCGCCCGCTGCGCAAACCGGCACGCGTCCATGCAGTCCCGCCAGGTGTCGTGGTCGAAGCCGAAGATGAACGCCCCCCACAGGCTGATGCCGAAGCTCTGAATCTTCCGAATCCGCTCAGCATACGTGTCGGGCCGGACAAATTTCTTGCCCGCCTCGATGAGCGTGTCCGGCTTCGGGCTTTCGAGCCCCAGAATCAGCCCCACGCAGCCGCTGGCGCGCATCGTAGCCAGCAGCCGGTCATTGCGGCTGATGAGCACGTCGCACTGCGACGCCCACGCGACCTTCAGCGGCCTGAGCGCCTCACACAACTCGAGCGCCCAGTGCTGATTCCCGCCGAAATTGTCATCCGCGAAGATATAGCACCACGCCCGGTGCCGCTCCTTCGCCTCGCGAATCTCCTCCACAATGTCGGCAATCGCGCGCTGCCGATACTGCCGTCCGAACACGCCGGGCGTGGTACAGAAGTTGCAGTCGTGTGGACAGCCGCGCGTGGTTTGAATCGGATTCGCGACCAGGTAATTCCGCGGCTCAAGCACGTCCTTCCGCGGCGTCGCGATGGGCGCGGTCGCGAATTCCGTCCAATCATAAATGCGGCGCAGCGCCGCTCGTGGCTGCACTCCGCGAGCGACCGCGTCTTCCCAGTCCGTGAGCAAGTGCGGCCACGTCGATTCGGCATCGCCGCGACAGACCGCGTCGCAATGCCCCAGAGCCTCTTCCGGTAGCGCGCTGGGATGAATGCCGCCCAAGACGACCGCCACGCCAAGGGCTCGGTACTCGTCGGCAAGCTCGTACGCCCGGCACGCCTGCGTCGTCATCGCCGAAATCGCCACCAGATCCACATCCGCCCGCCCCCGGTGTGGCCTGTCGAGCGTACACTCATCCAGCAGTTCGACATCCCACTGCGACGGCGTTACCGCGGCACAGATCATCAACCCCGTCGGCGCGAAGAGCGCTTTGCGTGTAAACGTCATCCGCTGAATCATGTCCGGCATCGTGATGTTGGATAGCGGCGAGTTCGGATTGATGAAGCGGACCTTCGGCCGCCGCCTAGCCTGCGCGGGAATCATGCCGGCATTCTTGCCGCCCGACTCGCACTCGTCCACGCCTCAATCGACACCGCCGGGCCCGATCTCGCGGTCAGCCGAGCTACGCGTCGTCTGGCCCGCCCGCCCAACCTGTGGCGGCATTCCGGACAAACAGGAGCCGTTACAGCCGAACCACACTATCTTGGGCCACTCGAACAAGACAATCGCAAGATATGGGCATATCACGACTTATGACAAAAACAAAGTTCTTGCAGGTTCGCTTTGACGCACACAATATCTTGGGTTATACTACATGTTACCCCCAACATATGGGCCTCATTCGTCCGAGCCCAGGGGAAGCCGACCCGGCGAGGAAGCAAATCGCCGGCTTGTCGGCCCAGATCGGTGTACAAAACTTAGGCCGTTAACATCCAAGAAACAGGAGTTCGCGGATGTCCATTGGAAACTGCGCACCTGGCGGACTCAGGGACGAGCCGGCGCTCTCCGAAAACGCTCGTAAGGTGCTGGAAGCACGGTACTTGAAGAAAAACGAGGCCGGCGAGTGCGTCGAAACGCCGCGCGATCTCTTCCTCCGCGTCGCCCGGACGCTCGCGAACATCGAGACCCAGTACGGCGGGTCCGAGCTGGACCGTAGCCGCTGGGAAGACCGCTTCTACGACCTTATGACCAGCGGGGCCTTCATGCCTAACTCGCCGACGCTCATGAACGCCGGCCGCGAGATGGGCATGTTGTCCGCTTGCTTCGTGTTACCGGTGCGTGATTCGATTGTGGATATTTTCAACTGCATCAAGCACACCGCCTTGATCCAAAAGGCGGGGGGCGGTACCGGGTTCGCGTTCGATGAATTGCGACCGACGGGCGACTTCATCGCCTCCAGCGGCGGCACGACCAGCGGACCCATCAGCTTCTGGCGGGCGTTCAGCGAGGCGACCAACGCTATTCAGCAGGGCGCGTTCCGCCGTGGTGCGAACATGGGGATGATGTACATCCACCATCCCGACATCCTGAAGTTCCTCCACGCCAAACAGGACTTGAGCCAGTTCACCAACTACAACATCTCCGTCAAGGTCACCAACGTGTGGATGGACGAGTTCCGGGCTGCCCCCGATTCCCCGCACGTGGTCCGCAACCCGCGCAATGGCAAGGCGTACGTCCTGGCGCGCGATTGCGATATCTGGAAGTACGGCATCCGCGACCTGATCGAGATCACTTGTGTGGCACCCGTCTCCCCGGTCAGCCGTGCGTCATATTATGAGACGCCCCGCCTGACCGGCGCGCTCGCGCCCGAGCTCCAGCGACGCGTCTACACCAAACGAGACATCTGGAACATCATCGTCAACAACGCCTGGCAAACCGGCGAGCCCGGCGTGGTCTTCATGGACCGCATTAACGAGTTCAACCCCACGCCACTCCTCGGCCGCATCGAAGCGACCAACCCCTGCGGCGAGCAACCCCTGCTGCCCTACGAGGCGTGCAACCTCGGCAGCCTGAATCTCGGGCTGTATGTAAAGAACCCGTGTACGCCACGGGCTACGGTTGATTGGGATGGGCTGCGGGTCGCGATTCAAGTGGCGACGCGCTTCCTGGACAACGTGATCGACGCGAACAACTACCCCTTGCCGGAGATCGCGCGCATCTGCCAGGACAACCGCAAGATCGGGCTAGGCGTGATGGGCTTCGCGGACGCGCTGTTCAAGCTCGGCGTACCCTACGACAGCGAAGACGGCGTCGCCTGGGGCGAGCGCTTCATGAAATTCCTCAACGACGAGGGACACAACTACAGCGAACAACTCGCCCGCGAGCGCGGCTGCTTCCCGAACTGGAAGGGCAGCATCTGGCACACGCAGCACAACCGCATGATGCGCAACGCGGCCGTCACCACGGTCGCACCGACCGGCACGATCAGCATCCTCGCGAACTGCTCGGGTGGCATCGAACCCATGTTCTCGCTTGCGTTTATCCGCAACGTGCTGAAAGGTCACCAGCAAGGCGAGCGGCCGCTCGTGGAGGTCAACGAGACGTTCCGGACCGTCGCCGAGGCACACGGTTTTTACAGCGCCGCTTTGATCGAGAGTATCGCACACGAGGGTACGCTGGCACACTTCGCCGAGGTACCCGCGGACGTGAAACGCGTCTTTGTCTGTGCCCACGACATCACGCCCCTGTGGCACATGCGGATGCAGGCCGCGTTTCAGCAGCACTGCGACGCCTCGATCAGCAAGACGATCAACTTCCCGGAGCACGCGACCCGCGACGAAGTCGAGCAGATTTACATGCTCGCTTACGAACTGGGCTGCAAGGGCGTGACGGTCTACCGCGACGGGTGCCGCTTGCAGCAGCCGATGGCGCTGAAGAAGGAAGAAGGCACGCAGGCACGCAGGCACGCAAGCACGCAGGATCTCGCCGACGACTGTGATTGCGACGAAGGTTGTGACGCCAGCGCGGCGCCGGTCACGATCGAGCCGATGGACCTGCCGGAAATCGTCAGCGGCCTGCGTATTCGCCAGATGACGCCGTTTGGCAACATGCACGTGAAAATCACGGTCGATCCGCGGCATGACCGCGAATTGGAGGTCTTCGCCCAACTCGGCAAGGGTGGCGACGTTGCCAACAGCGACCTTGAGGCCATCTGCCGCATGATCTCCCTCTGGCTCCGCGCCGGCGGCAGCCTGCGGCACGTCATCAAACAGCTCGAGGGTATTGGTTCCTCGCTCCAGATCCCGACCCGCGCGGGCCGCATCATGTCGCTGGGCGACGGACTCGCGTGCGCGCTGAAGAAATACACCCGGGCCAAGGAACGCTTTGGCCTGCGGGCACTGCTGCTCGGCGAGATCGACCTCGCCGAGCTCGACAACCCGAACCCGCCGCCGCACCGCCCCGAGACCACCCCGCTCGATCGGCCCGTTGTCCTGGACCACAATGCGCCCGGCGGCTATGGCGGACAGTCCGGC